>JBKHJD010000296.1:0-2681 GCA_046538315.1 Syntrophobacteria bacterium | reverse complement strand
CCAACATTCCATTATTCCATTATTCCAATTGTGAGCGGAGCGAACTAAGTTCACATGTGGGGCAGCCTCACGATGCCTATGCTAACCTGACCGTTTCTTTGGGCTTGCCTGGCCCCGCCGTGCCTTATGGTTTAGGAGGACGCTGCCTGCTTCAGAAATGTGGATATCGGGCGGCGGATCAGGAGCAAGACCGGAGGCAAGCTTGCTTGCCGACGGGATTGTCTGCTGCATCCGCGTTGATGGTCGGCGCGGAGCGCCGAACAGCAACGCGGATGGTAATCCGCCGCCCGATGGCACGGCGCGGAGCGTCCGTGCCATCGGCGAAATATCTAAGCAGGCCCATGACCGACACCCACTAAAGCTCCAGGGCCACCTGACCGAAGACCAGATTGCGGTGATCACGGTCTTCTGGACCGTAGTCCTCGTAATGGTCATAGAGGTAGCCCAGTGAGAAGACAACCCCATCATAGAGTTCCTGGTTGAAGTTCAGCCCGGTGCGATGTTCCGGCAATCCCAGGGCGACCCCTTCATCCGAGCCGGCATATTTCAGGCAGATCTCCAGGTTTCTCCACCAGTTCCAGTTGTAACCGGCCTCGAAATTCCACACGGCCGGCCGGGCCCCATCACCGTCTTCCTCCAGCTCAGCGGGATCGAACTCTTCGGTGGCACTCATGTACTCGGCCAGGAAAAAGGCCCCGGCCAGTTCCAGATGCAGGTAAACATCAAAGCCGCCCACGTAGTCTTCGAGCTCTTCTATCCCCTTTTCTTTCAGCACATCAGTAACCCCGTCGGAGTCGGCGATATTGGATATGTAGGAGGCGCCAACCGTCCAGGCGAGGCCCCCCTCCTTTTCTGCCGCCCAGGTATAGTGGGCGTCGAACCCATAGCTTTCAATGTGGCTATGGCTGTGCTCATCGGCCTTGTCCAGATCCTCATTGAAGGCATAGGCGGACACGGACGCTCCCCGGTATTCGAAACCCACGAGCAATGCCTCCTCCCTGGTCTCGCCCAGAACCAGAGTCAGGGGCAGATCCACCAGAGGATCGTCAGGAAAGTGAGTGTAGAGAGCGCCGAAGGGCACGTACATCACCCCGCCTGTGGTGTACAGGGGGAATCTTTCCGTGTTGCCGATGGTAATGGTTCCCACATCTATGTCAACGTTTGTTTCCTCATCGAAGGTGGGATCCTCATAGAGAAAGATCGCTTCGCCGGAAATCCAGTCCACAGGCTGAACGCCCATGGCCAACTCGACGGTGGTCATGGCGAAGTTGCTTCGGTCCTCGCTGGTGCCGTCATCCATCTCTACGTCTTCCCACACACCGCCAAACTCAAGCAAAAGACCCATTTCGAAACGCTCGGCCAGCTTGCTAAGCTTCCTCAGGCCGGCCTCCCCGGTCTTCAATTCCTCGAGGACTTCCTGCTTGATCTCTTCTTTCAAGCGTCCAGTGTCAGCGGGTTCCTGTTCCCCGGCAGAAGCTTTCTCAGCCTGTTGATCTGGAGCACTGTAGTCAAAAACTTTGAGAGGCCTGATCCGAGCAAATTGCTGCTTCCCGGCAAAAGCTTTGCTTTCGACCAAAAGAACCGCTGCCGCAAGCAGCAGCACAAAGAAAAAGAGCTTCCAGTGAACTCTTCTCGCAACCCTTGTTGTCCTCATCTTCCTCCTCCTTTGCATATTTTGCAAACCCGCAAAAATGTAGGCCGCTCCTCTTGTTACTCGTTTCTGATTATGCCGTCTTCGCATTCTTAGGGCCGCAACAGATCCCTTTCACTTCCAGACTATCTCATCTCCAGGGCCTGGACCCAGATCACCGCGTCCTGGGAGAGTTCTTTACCATTGTGGGTCAGGTCCCCGCCTGCGCCAAGCGCGGCAAATCCCCACCAGCCTGCTTCAGGGATACCAAAGGTGAAAACCCCGTTTGCATCAGCCCTTATGGTCTGGGTAATCAGGGCGTCATGGGGTGCCTCTACCCCGGCTTCTTTGACAAAGGCATTGGCCTTGATATCATGATTCAGGTACTCCACCTCAATCTCAGCATATGGAACGGCACTTCCCTTGCAGGTTACGATCCCGCGGAAGACATTTCCCACCCATAGGGCATAGGGCTTGTCCAGGGGGACAATTTCCACGGGAAGGGGGTAGCCCACAGGCCTATCCCAATCCGTGGGAGCACCGGCCACATTGAATATGACCTTGGTGCAGTGCTGGATGTAGATGTCCTCCGAGCCCTCATAGTACGGTGCAGGGACAAAATAGAAGACATGGTCTCCCATGCCCCTTAATCTGACATCTGCCTCATAGGCCCTGCCGGTGTTGGTCAGGCTGGTAAAGGTGATCGATTCTAGTTTGTCAAGCAGGTCTTTTTTCTTTGCCTTGTGCATTACTCCAAAAGCGACGGGGGAATGGATCTTCCCGTTTTCATCCTTGCCGATGTCCATGGTATGGCCCGCTTCAAAGGGGTGGGTGAAGACCAGCTTCAGATTAATCATTCTTGACTTCGGGACACTTTCCGGGCTGTAGATCATCTGAAAATGGGCATAGGCAGGTACACTCAATCCAAAAAAAATGACCAGAGAAAACAGATACGCCAGTTTCTTCATAATTCATTCTCCTCCTTTAATAGTCAGTAGTTTGAACTTAGTTCGCTCCGCTCACAATTGGAATAATGGAATAATGGAATGTT
>JBKHJD010000034.1:0-12574 GCA_046538315.1 Syntrophobacteria bacterium | reverse complement strand
GGCCAGAGCCTCGGCATTCCGCAATCTTTCGGTGGGCCGGCTCTTGGCATCCTCGCAAGCAGGAAGAAGTACATGCGCAGCTTGCCCGGCCGACTGGTTGGCAAGACCACAGACCTGGACGGAAACAGAGGGTTCGTGCTGACACTTGCAACAAGGGAGCAGCACATACGCCGAGAAAAGGCAACTTCCAACATCTGCACCAACAATAGCCTTTGCGCGCTGGCAGCCGCAATGTATATGGCCTCTGTGGGGAGCACAGGCATCCGAGAACTTGCGAGTCTCAACCACGACAAGGCAGAATATCTGAAGAGAAGGCTGAAAGAGGCGGGATTCACCCCGGGCTTTGAAACGCCTACATTCAATGAGTTCGTGGTGGAATTCCCGCCAGGCTTCGAGGATACCTACCAGCGCCTGCTTGAAAAAAAGACGGTACCGGGCCTGCCTCTGGAGCAGTACTATCCCGAGCTTGCCCATCACTACCTCCTGTGTGTCACGGAGACCAAGTCCCGGGAGGACATGGACGCTCTGGTCAGGGAGATTACGTCATGAAAGAGTACTTGGGCACACAGGGGCTGGTACTGAATGAACCCCTTCTCTGGGAGAAAGGAAACAGGGGGAGATGTGGATTTTCTCTTCCCAAACGCGATGTGGAATCCTGTCCGCTGGATGAAGAGCTTGCAGCCGCACCACCAGAGCTGCCGGATTTGAGCGAGGTTGACGTGGTACGTCACTACACCAGGCTCTCCCAGTGGAACTTCGGAGTGGATACGGGCATGTACCCGCTGGGCTCGTGCACCATGAAATACAGCCCGAAGGTCAACGAAAAGCAGGCAAGCCTTTCAGGGTTTACCGGGGCCCATCCTCTGCTTCCCCCAAAGTTGTCCCAGGGGGCGCTCAGGATACTGGCTGAGCTTGAGCACTACCTTGTGGAAATCACCGGGATGGACGCGGGCACCTTGCAGCCCGCGGCAGGCGCCCATGGAGAGCTTACCGGAATGCTTCTCATTCACGCCTACCATAGAAAAAAGGGTAGACCGCGAACAAAAATCATTGTTCCGGACACTGCCCACGGGACAAACCCTGCAAGTGCAACACTCTGTGGGTATCGTCCTGTGCCGGTGGGCTCCAACGAGAAGGGAATCCTTTGTGTAGAAGCCGTTAGAGAGGCGATGGACGAAGATACGGCCGGAATCATGGTGACCAACCCCAACACGCTGGGTCTCTTTGAAGAGAATATCCGTGAGATAGCTGATGTGATCCACTCCAGAGGAGGACTGGTGTATTGTGACGGCGCAAATCTGAATGCCGTCATGGGCATTGTCCAGATGGGTAAAACCGGGATCGACGTGGTGCATCTGAATCTTCACAAGACCTTCTCGACCCCGCACGGAGGCGGCGGCCCCGGTTCAGGTCCTGTGTGCGTCAGGAGCCATCTGGAGCCGTTTTTGCCGGTTCCGCGGGTGGTACAGGAAAACGGCACATATACGCTTTGCGAAAATTTTCCCGAGTCCATCGGTAAGGTGCAGGCTTTTCATGGAAACTTCGGCGTCATGCTGAAAGCCTACAGCTACATTCGAATCATGGGGGCGAAGAATCTGAAGAGGGCCAGCCAACTCGCTGTGTTGAACGCAAATTACATCAAGGAGAGCCTGAAGGAGACCCTGCACCTGGCCTACGACAGACCATGCATGCACGAGTGCGTGTTTTCCGACCAACATCAGAAGGCCCACCGCATTACCACCCTGGATATGGTGAAGCGACTCATGGATTACGGATTTCATCCACCCACTGTTTACTTTCCCCTGGTCGTGCCGGGAGCGATCATGGTTGAGCCCACCGAAACGGAATCCAAGCAGGAGATAGATCAGTTCGTTGAGGCGTTCAAGGCTGTTGTGAACGAGGCCAGGGAGGAGCCGGTCCTGCTCTATGAGGCTCCAAGAAGCTGCAAGGTGAGAAGACTGGATGAGACCACTGCGGCGCGCAAGCCGTGCCTTGCAGAATGACAGCCGCTATAAGCCGCAGAGCCCAAAAGGCATTTTTGCCGAGCGAAATGTCCGAGATGTAGCCTTATTGTTTGGCCACGAGACAATAAAATGGCCAACGAACTACAGGAAGGGAAAATGCACTACCGCAAGCCTCCCTGGTTGAAGCGAACCTTGCCGAGCGGGCCCGCGTACGAAGAGACCAGGGGGTTGCTCAGAAGGGGCGGGCTTCAGACGGTCTGCCAGGAAGCAAGATGTCCCAACATCTGGGAATGCTTCTCCAGGGGGACCGCAACTTTTCTGATTCTGGGCCCGCTGTGCACGCGCAACTGCCGCTTCTGCGCAGTGACACATGGACCGCCAGCCCCCGTCGATCCCGAAGAACCGGCCAGGGTGGCCGAGGCCGCTCGAAGTATGGGATTGAGCTATGTGGTCATTACCTCTGTCACGCGGGACGATCTCCCGGACGGCGGAGCCGGTGTCTTTGCAAAAACCATTGAAGAGGTTCGCCGAAGAAACCCTGATGCGCTGGTAGAGGTTCTGGTTCCCGATTTCCAGGGAGATGAGTCCGCACTGAACACGGTCATGGATGCGCATCCCGATGTGTTGAACCATAACCTTGAGACGGTTCCCCGTCTCTATGCGATCGCGCGGCCGGAGGCCCGCTATCGCCGTTCTCTTGCCCTGCTGGGACAGGCTGGCGGCTACGATCCTTCTTTGCCGACGAAATCCGGTCTTATGCTGGGGTTGGGAGAACATCCGGAAGAGGTCAAAGACACGCTTTGCGACCTGGTTGAAACGGGCTGCTCCATCTTGACCCTGGGTCAATACCTTCAGCCCACAAAAGAGCACCTGCCGGTTGAGCGTTTTCTTCGCCCAGAGGAATTTCATGGGTGGAGGCAGGCCGCGCTCGAGATGGGGTTTTCCGAAGTTGCCAGTGGACCGTTTGTGCGGAGTTCCTATCGAGCAAAAGAGCTGTACCAGGCAGCAAGGCACTGAAGGTTCCGGGCGGTTTCTGCCGAGAATCAGGTCTCGCTGATGTCGGTGCCGGAGTCTTTTCGGCTTGAATTCTCTATAAGATTGGCTATCGTATTTTCTTCAGGCGCATCAGCGTTTTTTATCCTTTTCAGCGCGTTCCGCATTTCATCGCCGAGGTTTACAGAAATATACTTTTTGTCGTCTGGTATGTGTTCCACCGTCTATTCTCCTGTGCCACCAACTGCCTGAAATGCCGACGCAGTTGTCTGGTGTCGATCGGCGGTTGATCTGCCGTCCTGATCCGCCCTCCGCTTGGCAAAAGCAATAAGGGTGCCAAAAGGGATTGATCCGGTTTTTGCCCGGGTGAAATGTGGAGCTCTTGTTGTGGTGAGGGTGAACTGTGAGACGATAAGCATAATCGCAGCATCATGAGGGCAATCCTGGTTCCAACCAGCGCCACCCGATGCCGGCCACTCTGGAGACGGTGCGCTTCGCTTGCGCTCAGCACACCCTACTTTTTGTTGTAGTTTCATGGAGGGTGTGCCAAGCGGAGCGCGGCGCACCGTGTCCCGGGGAGGCGAATCTGGGATCGTACTTCACCCGTAGGTGAACAGCATTGGGGCTTGCCTCCATGATTCACGAATTCGCTGAATTCGGGCTAGGTTTGGTAGAGCATCGGCCGAGTATCAGTGAGAGGCTCCCGGTATTGGGAATAGGCTTGTTCTACATAACCGGGCATGGAGAAAGAGTTGCGGAGCAAGGAAGGGGTAAGGTAGCGGAGGTTTATATCCTGAGCGTCCAGTCGGTTGGCGAGCTCCAGGGGTCGGGGGTCCAGTTGCTTGGAAGCAAGAATATGGGCGTACAACTCGTGGAATGAGGAAATGAAATACGGATAAGGGACAACCCGCCTGAATACCAAAGAAAGCGTTTTCACCATTGTGGCATGGAGGCCAAGGTGATTGGGATCCAGACTCTCCCCCTGGAAACATGCTACCCCATGTGAGGTGAGGCGGCGGTAAACGACTTTATAGAACTCGTGGGTGAACAGAAAGATTGCAGGACTCTCTTCGATGGGGTCGCTCAGATCAACTATGATCACGTCGAAGGTGTCTCCTGTCTGTTCCAGGTACCGACGGCCGTCGGTAAAGTGAAGCTCCAGACGCGGATCTTCGTAGGCGCTGTCACTCCAGGCCTCAAGGTATTGTTTGCAAATGGTGACGAGCTCTTCGTCAATGTCCACCATGACGATCCGCTCCACCTGCGGGTACTTGCAGACTTCCCGTATGGTCGCGCCTTCAGCGCCGCCGATGACGCAGACGCACCGGGCAGAAGGGTGAGTGAGCATGGCCGGATGGACGAGACTCTCGTGGTAAACGAATTCGTCCTGTTGGGCCGACTGGCAGATACCGTCTAGAAAAAGCATCCGCCCGTATTCCAGGGTATCCACAATATCGATCTTGGCAAACCGGGAGTGACCCTCATAAACTCTGCCCACGCAGCGGTACTGGATGACAACGTTGTTTCTGCTCTGTTCCTGAAACCAGAACGACTCGTTCATGAAGGTTCCTGATCAGGTTTATGCTTGATCTCAGACTCGGGCAGATCAAGTACACCCCGCTTGATTTCCATGACAGAGACGTTTGCAGCACGCAGGGCCTTTTTTAGATGATTGAGGGCTTTGTAGGAGCTGACGTGCTCGCCGCATGTGAAGATGTCCAGGGCGCAGTAGCCGAACTCCGGCCAGGTGTGCACCGAGAAATGAGACTCCGCGACGACCACCACTCCACTGATGCCATGGGGGGAAAATTGATGGAATAAAGGTTGGATGGCAGTGGCACCGGACAGCCTGACGGCTTCCAGCAGGTGATACTCCAGGGTTTTCGGATCGTTCAGGATTGTGCTGTCACATTGAAAAAGCTCGATGATTAGATGTTTTCCCAGTGATTTCATCTTTGCTAGAATTCTTTTGATGTCAGCTGGTTCAGGTCATACCCTCACCTTTGTGTTTCAGTTCCACAAACCAATTGTGCAGGCTTACAAGGGGACATGGAGACGAACAAGGCCCATGCGTCCTGGCTGCCTGCACCGACAAAAAATCCGAGCAATAACTATATAAGAAATGTCACAAGATTGCAACAGGAATCTTTTTTCCCGGAAATCTTTTGCCCTACCTTTCTCCGACAAATGCCGCAGCTCATGATGCTCACCCCGCGCGGAAAGTCTCCTCTGGCTCATGTTCTTTTCGAGTGTTTACAATTATTTGTAACAAATTTGTCACATAATTGCGACCTGCCGGTGACAACTCAGGTGATATGCTTCAGGTAACGCAGCCCCAGGGTCGACCTTGGTCACAGAAGGCACAGGGAAAGGTGAACCGCCAGCGGAGATCTCTGCCGGATTCCTCTGTACCTGATTACGGCCGACTGGGGTACTGGGCGGACACCGCGGCCGGCCCAACCACTTCCGAAAGGAGAAAGGAGGATCATGCTCGAACACATCACGTCAGAACTGCGAAGTTCCATTGCTGAAACCGAGGAGAACGAGAAGATCTCCTCTGAATACAGGAACAGTTGTATACGGCTCTTCCTCAGCGTGGCGGAGGCAGGGGAGATACTCGAGATCATAGAGGGGGATACGGTTGGCCGGTGCAAAGTTCCCGCATAGGGCAGGGCGCAATCGGTTTGTCAAAGGATCCTCGAAGACGTTGCATCAGAGTATTCGTCTGCTCGGGATGATCCCCGGTATTGTGCTGGGGCTGATTTTTGTCGTTACCGTGCGAAGTTTGCGCCGGTGCTGGGGTGGAGCTGAGGCGCCTGAGATTGAACTGGCCGAAATCGAATGATTCGTCCTGTTCGATACCGGGCCGCGCAGGGCTGTATGCTCCACATTCGAGCCCAAACCTCAGGTTCAGATATATTCTCCGGCGTAGTCGCGCACATGGTGACCGTCGAGTACGTGGAATGTGCGGAGTTTTTTGAGAAATACCGGCGAGAATATCCCGAGGGGCAGGTAGATGATTTTCTTACCGTACCGGCTGGCCACGGTATAGGACCAGCTACCTGGCGGCCTGGCGGCGATGTAGGCGACCTGAGCCTCCTCACAGTAGTCGATGGCCGCCAGGAGCAGGCGTTCTGGCTTGTTACGAGCTATGTTGAAGTAACGGTCTTGCCAGATATCATAAACGCGCATGGGGGGGTAGGTGAGCATGAAACCACCATGCTGACAGCGCGAAATTCCCGGGCCCACCAGATGCTGGCCGGCGGCGGTGGCATAGAAGGCCATGTCCGATTCCTGCTCATGTTCGCCCAACCAGGTCACCCGCCACGGAAACCTATCCGGCTTGCCCTCTTCGGGCAGATCTTCGTCAAAGATGAGCACCACCGAGCCAATTTTACCCCGCAGTGGTCGATTTTCCTTGACGTAGAGCTTGCCCTCGTGCCAGTTACGGATGGTCTCGCGCAGGTCAACGCCATCCAAAAGAGAGCTGGTGAACGGTACAGTGCGGCTGTTCTCCGCGGCGAGGATCTGGTTAGCTTTCTTCTTGACATAGTGACCCCACCCCTCCACCACTACATCCTCTGGAGGATACGAACAGATCATGTGTCCCTGCCACTGACGCCGCCACTCACCAGGACGTGGTTCCTCAAGCTGCTTCTTTTTTACCGGAACCGCTACGAAGCGACGCCGGGTTACGCGAAAGCGGCGGTGAAAACGAATTTTCTTCTGATTCAGGAACAGGTCCTCCCCGTCGAGCTCCAGGGTGGGAAGCTGAGGGTTGTCTTCCTGCCACGGGTACCGGCTTCCCAGGTCCCAGACTTCGTAGGCGTAGTTGTCGTCCACGGCGCCGCGGGCGGCAACGACGAGCTGGTAGAAGTCCGGAGCCAGGTACCCCTGGACAAGGGCGTAGTTTCTGGCAAAACGGCGAAGCACCCCGAGCTGCTGCGCGCTTATTTCTTCCTGGGAGTTTCGCAGATGCTGCTGACGAGCCTCATGAAGCAGGCGTTCATGGACATGCAGTCGATCCAGTGGGGCTGGGGCGTCCAGGTTTTTCCGGCACAGGGCCAGGAGATCCTGGCGCTTTTCCTCGTAAGCCGCAGCCAGCCGGGGCATCTCGGACATGATTTCCCGGCTGGAGCGCTCGTGCAGATGGGCGAGAATCACGCCGTCACGGTGCTGGCGGCCGATGGGCTGAGCCTGGATAGAGGAGAGCCTGGCCAGGATTCGAGGGTAATGGCAGAGGCCGCAGACGAAGAGCAGGCGCTCGTGGTGGGGGCGCAACTGTTGAAGATGGTAGGCCATATTGGCCTCGCGCAGCACGTCCTCTCGGGAGGGCTCGCAATGGCCGCAGTGGTCCATGTAAGCCTGACAATAGGCGGTGTGGCCGATCCGCTGGACAGCATAGGGATCGGGAAAAAATTCATGGACCTGGGGCATACCCTCAAGGTCACGGTCGACGAAGTAGAGGGGAAGGTTCTCGACCATGGCGAGACGGGCCGCCTCGACTATACCGTCTGTCGGCTCAACGGGCAGATAGACGTGAGTGCCGTCTTCTTCTTGATAGAGTACCACCGACAGGAGTGGTAACCGCTTGATGCCCCTGAGTAATGGTTCCCGCAAGGTCCTGGGATATTCCACCGCCACCGCATCCGGCTGCCATCGGGCAAACCAGCGGATCACGGCCATGGCGAATTCCAGCCGATTATGGATCACCGGAACAAAGCAGATGTCCTGAAAAAAGATGCCAGATTCACTCTGCAAACTGTTTTAAGCCCTCAGTAGCAAGTTCTATTTTCGCATCTTACTTGGTGCAGTGCTGCCTTCTTCGGGCAACCGGCGAGACCTAGGGCTCGGCTCCGTCAGGGGGCAGCGGCAGGTAGCCGCGGGCCTCCTGGCCCAGGATCAGGGAGATGGCCTGATCAAGGCAGCGGTGAATCTGTCTGGCGGATGACGGCATTCGCCGGGGCCACCTTACCTTGCGTTGGGCGGAGAGCAGCTTGATGGCGTATCGGCCAATGTTTATGCCGTCTCGCACCGTATAGCGTTCCTGGGCCAGGTGACTCATTTGCAGGAAGTCCACCACGTAGGCAAGGATTGCCTCATCCGCAAACGGCAGGTTCCGGGCGAGGATCAGTTTTTCCTCTTCGCGCTCCGGGAAATCGATGAAAATTTGCGGCTGCAATCGGGAGTGAATGTACTCGGGCAGTTCAAAGGTACTGGCGTCATCGTTCATGGTAGCGCAGATGCGGAAGTCGGGGTGCGCGTGAATCTTGATCCCGGCCACAATGGACTCCACGTATCTGCGGCTGTCGAGAAGAGGCGCCAGGGAAGCCCAGCTCTTTTCACTCATCCGGTTACCCTCGTCGAGAATTGCAACCCCACCGCAAATCATGGCGGTGACGATGGATGAAGCCACGTATTGAATCTTGCCCTCTTCGGAGATAACCGGAGTCACCAGAAGGTCCTCGGGCCGGGTATCCATGGTCGCCTGAAACATGTAGACTTCACGGTTCAACCGCTTTGCTGCCGCATAGGCAAGCGTGGTTTTCCCAACTCCCGGTTTGCCCGTCAGCCGCGGCGTCAAGGGCAGGTCGTCCGAATGTACCGTGAGCCAGGCAGCCAGAACTTGGTCCATGAGCTCCTGCTGCCCCACCCAGTGCATGGGCAGCTCATCTGGATGACTCAGGTGGAGGGTGACATCGTCGATGGTCACAGTCTTGCTCATACTCCTTCCCCTCATGCGCAGAGCATTTGTAGAAATCTATTCTATGCAAAGCCGAAGAGCAATTCAAGTCGCCAGGAGTATGTTCAGCACTCTTGACATGTCGGGAGGCAGACTCTTGATTTCTCATTGGCCGTTCTTGCTCGACAGAAAAAATTCTTGCACCACGAGGATGGCCCCTTTTCTTCGTAGGGGGCGGGCTCCGTACCGGCCCGAAGACCAGCAGGCGCTATGGTACCCCTCGCCGGTCGGGTACAGCGCCCCTGCAGGATCTTTCTTCATGTGTTCGACATTCATCCCTTCTACCCCAAATTGACATGTCGCACAACGTCGCTTCCTTCTGTCAGTGGTTGTGATGTTTGACATTCAGTGCTCACCCCCCTAGAATGACCGTATTTGCAGAGGGAATTGGGCTCGCTCTGTAGGAGAGGGTTCCCTCGGGGAGATGCAACAGGGCCCGCGGATTCAGTTCAACCAGGGAAACGAAGCGCGGTTTCCAGACATTCTATCAGGAGGGGTGTTATGTTTGAAATGATCAGGAAAAGTCTGCTGGCTTCTCTGGGAGCCGCAGTGGTTACCAGAGAAAAAGTGGAACAGGCAACCCACCGCTGGGTGGATGAGGGCAAGATTTCCAAGGAAGAAGCCGAAAAACTGGCGCAGGAACTGGTTGATAGTGGTCAAAACCAGTGGGAGGAGCTCCAGGCGAGAGTCACAGAGACCCTACGAAAGGGAATGGATAGCTTTGACATCGGCAGCAGGAAGGAGTTTCAGGAGCTCAAAGCGCGGGTGGAAAATCTCGAGAAGCGGCTTTCCGTCCTGGAAGATGCGGGCACAACAACACAGGAGTAAGACGAGTGGATATCAGGGCAGTCATGCATCTTCGCCGTTTCAAGGACATTGTCGTCATACTTTTCCGCTACGGCTTCGATGACGTGGTGGAGCGGTTGGATTTGCCCGGCAAGATGTTCCTTGAGCGGATCCGTAAGGTGGAACGGCCAATGACCACCTGGGAGCGGATTCGCCATATCCTGGAGGAGTTGGGGCCCACGTACGTCAAGTTCGGCCAGATCATGAGCCTTCGTCCCGACCTGATTCCCAACCCCCTGATCCTCGAGCTGCGCAAACTCCAGGATGAGGTGGCTCCGGTATCCTATGAGGCGGTCAAGGAGGTGGTGGAGAAGGACCTCCAGCGGCCCTTGAACGAGGTCTTCTCGAGGTTCGAAGAGCAAGCGCTGGCCGCCGCCTCTCTGGCCCAGGTTCACCGGGCTGTGCTCCGGGAGGACGGTCAGGTGGTGGCAGTCAAGGTCCAGCGGCCCAGGATCCGCCCGGTTATCGAAACCGATCTCTATATGGTGGAAATGATCGCGCAGCAGCTTGACGAACGGATGGAGTCCAGTAGAATCTATGATTTGCCAAATCTGGTGCAGGAGGTCAAAAGACCTTTGCTGCGGGAGATCGATTTTACGCGTGAAGCCCGTCATATGAAGATCGTCCGCAGCAATTTTGCTGGAAACACCGAAATCTACATTCCAAGAGTCTACGATGAGTATACTACTGCTCGGGTTCTCACCATGGAACTGGTTCACGGAACCAGGCTCAAAGACCTGAGACTGGAGGATCAGCAGGACCGGCAGCTCCTTGCCAAACGCGGCCTGACCCTGACCGTGACCCAGGTTCTGGAGCACGGCTTTTTCCACGCGGATCCGCACCCGGGCAATGTGCTCATTCTGGAGGACAACGTAGTCTGCCTCCTGGACTGGGGCATGGTGGGCCGGCTCACCCCAAAGACGCGCTATGACGTTACCGATCTGATCAATGCTGTGGCGGAGAAGGACAGCGAGAAGGTGCTGGGAATTCTCCTCAAACTGACCCAGGTGCGCGGCAGCGACGTCAGTATGCGCCTTTTGGAGAGACAGATCCTGGATATACTCGACATTTATCACAGCCTGCCTATACGCGAACTCAACATCGCTCATCTGCTTCTGGATATCAGCACCATGCTGCGAGAGAATCGCCTTCGGGTTCCAGTGGATCTGGCCATCATGATCAAAGCGCTGGTCACTGCCGAGGGCACCGCGCGCAACCTGTACCCCGAACTCAATGTGGTGGAAGAGGCAAAGCCGTATGTCAAGAGGCTTGCCATGGAGCGGTGGAAGCCGGCGGTGCTCTGGCGCAACTTGCGGCGGAGCGTGGTGGAGCTGATGGTACTTCAAAAGCAGCTTCCCATGCGTCTAAATCAGATCATCGAGATCATCGATCGGGGCGACCTCAACATCCGCCTCCACCATGAGAACCTGGGGGGGCTGCGTAACACCCTGGACAACAGCAGCAACCGGCTGAGCTTTGCGATCATAATCGGTGCCTTGATCATCGGCTCGTCCATGATCATTACCACCGGGGTAAAACCCTTCCTCTTCGGCTTTCCGGCTCTGGGCATTATCGGCTACTTCGTATCCGGAGTTCTGGGTCTGTGGCTTGTGTTCAATATTCTCCGAGGCCGCAAGTTCTAGGTTTTTGCGACTTGCTGCTTGCTATCTCCACTGCCTGTTCGCTCATTCCCGGCGGGGTCGGTTCATTGCCAGGATCTTCACCTCGTACTGAAAAACCACTTCAACCTTGAAGGCGCCAATGAGCCTGCGCACAAAGCCGAGTCCGAAGACAGGGTGGGCGATGGCCTGCTCTTCGCAGTACGAGGCGCTCTGGTCATAGGCAAGAGGCTCCGGCTGGCCCGCCAGGTCCCTCAGATTTTGCCACTCTTGCAAGGGTTTCTGCTCCGCCGCCGCAATTTTTTTCAGAAGCCTTGCCTGCCGCTCGGATGGCAGAGGCACCCTCTTGCTCCTGGCCGAGGGGGAGGGACGATAGCGGTGCTGGCCGCCGCAGCGGGTACATATCACCAGGTGGACCTTTCCCTCCACCATGGCCACCACCCGGTGGATGGTTTCCTCCCGGCAGCGGGTGCAGTGGGAGTCGATCTCATCCCCCACCGAGATGGACTTCCACGGATGTCTCTTCACCTTGTCAACCAATGAAACTCCAGAGAAAGCCGGCGGCTACGGCCGAGCCAATGACCCCGGCGACGTTCGGGGCCATGGCATGCATGAGGAGGTAGTTGCCGGGATCCTCCTTGTTGCCTACCATCTGCACAACCCGCGCGGAATCCGGCACCGCCGAGACCCCGGCGGCACCCAGCAGAGGATTGATCTTTTCTCGGCTGAAGACATTCATGAGTTTGGCGAACAGCAGACCACCGGCAGTGGCTACCATAAAGGAACAGGCCCCGAGGAGAAATATCCCCACCGATTTCGCGGTAAGAAAAACATCGGCCTGAGTGCTGGCACCGACAGTGAGACCGAGAATTATGGTCACTATATCAATGAGGGCGGTGCGGGCGGTGCGAGCCAGCCGGTCGGTAACCAGACACTCCTTGAGAAGGTTACCAAAAAAGAGCAAGCCCAACAGAGGCAGGGCGGCAGGTGCCAGGTAGCAGCAAAGCAAAAAGCCGACGATAGGAAAGAGGATCTTTTCCTGCCTGCCTACGTCCCTGAGATCAGTCATTTTGATGAGGCGTTCCTTACGGGTGGTGAAAAGATTCATGATTGGTGGCTGGATTACCGGCACCAGGGCCATGTAAGAGTAGGCCGCAATGGCGATGGGCCCCAGAAGGTGGGGTGCCAGCTTGGCGGACAAAAAGATGGCTGTGGGACCGTCGGCCCCACCGATGATGGCGATGGAGGCTGCCTCTCTGGGGAGGAAGCCCAGAAACAAAGCCCCGAGGAAGGTAATAAAGATCCCGAGCTGGGCAGCGGCGCCCAGCAGAATGAGCCTGGGCCTGGCCAGGAGGGTAGAAAAATCGGTCATAGCGCCTATGCCCAGAAAGATCAACGGAGGATAGATG
>JBKHJD010000295.1:0-2705 GCA_046538315.1 Syntrophobacteria bacterium | reverse complement strand
CCATCAAGGTGGGCATCGTTCTCCCACTTACCGGGCCTCACGCCAAATTTGGTGAACCGGTCCTGGTTCGAGTGAAGCGGTTGAATCCGGACATTGTGGATATGATATCGTACATTATGGATGCCTCTTTGCTGATGCGCCAGTCCAGGGCGCTGAAGTTGAATTCCAAGTTGTTCATTGGCGGGGCCGCCGGCTTCACCCTGCCGGAGTTCGCTGAGAATGCGGGCAAGGCCTCCGAGAAGGTAGTCTCTGCCACCCTGTGGCACCAGGTGTTGCCTCTGCCTGGTGCTATGGATTACTTCAATACATTCAAAGCCAGGTACAGGCGAAGCAGCGACTATCACGGTGCTGAGGCCTACGCGGCAGCCCACGTGATCGCGGATGCCCTCAAACGAACCAGATCCTTCGGCGCAGCTGACGTCAAGGCAGCCGGTGGCTAGGTTTTGGAAAATGGTCGCATCGTGCTCAGCGGCACCGGAGAGGAACTCATGAACAACGCCCACGTCAAAGGGGCCTACCTGGCCATGTAGTTTCTGTTCGAACCACCTGGCAGGAAACCGGGCCAAAGCCCGCAGGTGTCCATGTAAGGCTCTTCGGGAATTCGATTTTTGGATGCAGTAAGGAGATCTGTCGACAAAGCACAAAGAGCCGTATGGAAACCCCAAGCGGACAAAAAGAATCCTTGTCTTGCGGTATCCCCTGCCGGTAACCTACGCGGGAAGGTTCGGCATGGACACTAGCTATCCTTTCCGAGCTCTGTGCGCAAGGAACTGGAAACTGTGACGGAAATCCTCTTCGTTGAAGTAACCGCCGGCTCTTTAGAGTTCAAGGCCTGCGAAATTGCCGAACGCATTTATGCCCGGGGCCATAGACTGCAACTGGTCGCTTCCGGGCGCAAGCAGGCAGTCTCCCTGGACGAACTGCTCTGGAGTTTCAGGCCAGACAGCTTTGTTCCCCATATCTTTTTGGAAGGGGGCCCGGGTGAGCATTGCGCACCCGTGGTCATCACCACGCGCCAGCAGCATATTTCCGGCTTTGATCACCTGTTGATGCTGGAGTGTTGTGCCCCGGAAATGGCTGCCCAGTTCACCCGGGCCATCCACCTGGTGGTAATGGACAACCGGGAACGGCTGCTCGCCAGCCGTCGCTACTGGAGTCAACTCAAAGAGGCGGGGTTCAGCCCGAGACATCGCAAACGGGGGTTTCTCTGAACGGTTCCGGGCTGCTCCCGGCGCTGTTCTTTCCAGGGTAACACTCACTGCCGGGAGGTCTCAGGTATTCTGCCTCCTATCGGGGCACCAAACTCTCCACCAGGGCTTCCCCCCTCGAGTCTGCCAAGGAGCGAAGAGACATGACTGAATGCCAAAAAGAAAAAAACCTGTTGCGCTGCAATTGTACCTACGAGCCCTGCGACAAAAAGGGTATCTGCTGCGAATGTATCGCCAGCCATTTGCGAATGCGGGAGCTTCCAGGATGCTGTTTTCCTGATGATGTGGAAAAAACCTGGGACCGCTCTTTCGAGACTTTTGCAAAATTGGTGCAGCAGGGAAAAGTCTAGCTCGCTGCACCTCGAACGGTATTCAACGGTGGCAGCTTTCTGGACTTAACCTACCTGGTTCATTTCAGTGATTCCGTCTACGAGGACAGGTGCACTCTGTCCTCATCACAGGCGACCCAGATACCGAGAGGCCGGTGGAGTTGCATTGCAGCATCGATGTGTTGCATACGAATCATGCCAGGGGCTTCCATCCACCCATGTGCCCGCAGTCTACGGTTCGGCTACTGTCTTTTCCGAAAATAACCTGCCGATAACCCACCATAAATTGTATGCTCCCGCAATCCCGGCCCGCTTTTGGGAACTACATACTCCACTTGGTACAGAATATGCTGCGGCTAGCCCGTATTGTTCATGAAGGCTTGTTGTCTTCCGGAACAATCCGCCGCAAGGGCCCGTCGAGTTTCCTCAGGGTCCTGAGCCTGCATGCCCTGAGTTTATCGAAGGGGTCGAAGGACTTCGACTCGGGCCTTCTTGGGCCCTCGCTCAGGGTTTATGCCGAGCTTGTGGAAAGGCCAGCCTTCAGTCCTTCGACTTCGCTCGGAACCCCGAGCATGTCGACGGGCCGGTGGGAAAGCATTCTGCCGAAGCCTGCAACAAACATTCTTCTTTGCTTGCAGGTGCTCATTTACGAATTCTCTGAATTCGTGAATTATGCAGGTCAGGAAGAGCTGTTCCAGCGGGAGGAGAAAATTATGGCTATTCCGACAAGGAAAAGGCCCACCCTGGTGCTCGTCGCAGAAGATGACGGTCAGCTCCGGGAACACGTCGGTATTGAGCTCGGAGCTGAAGGATATACCGTCGTTACCGCTACAAACGGGGCCGATGCAGTAAGTACCGCCACGAAGGTAAAACCCGATGTTATTTTGATGGGTATCTCTATGCCGGTGATGGATGGAATCCAGGCGGCAAAAACTCTGAAAAACGACGAGGAAACCAAAGATATCCCGGTACTCATGATAACCTTTGGAGGTGACAAAGAACAAATCATGGAGGGATTGGCAGCCGGCGCAATTGATTATGTTAGCAAACCGATTTTCATACCCGAACTCAAAGCGAGATTGAATGCAATTATCCGTTACAAAGTCCTTAATGAGGAGCTTAGATACATTTACAGTCAACTTCACCCGGACACTAATATGGATATTAT
>JBKHJD010000033.1:0-12688 GCA_046538315.1 Syntrophobacteria bacterium | reverse complement strand
AGTTGAAGCAGCTTCGAGAAAAGGCCAGGTTCATCCGGATCACGCCGGCCGGTCTGAGGGAAAGCCATGTGCATGATGTGATCATCACGAAAGAAGCCCCGAACTATCAGGTATAGGGTAAAGAGAAAGGCGGAGCATCAAGGTTCCCGCTGGAGGCTCTCTTTGCTGAAAATGCACGTAGCAGATACGTTGGGCGGGAATTCACCAGGATGAAAGCGCCGTCAGAGGGTGAAGAAAAGGTCCGATGGACATTCATGCAGAGAAGATCTTGATCCTGGATTTTGGTTCGCAGACCACCCAGCTTATCGCCAGGAGGGTGCGCGAATGTCAGGTTTATTGCGAGATCCATCCCTTCAACATACCTCTGGCAGAAATCAAACGCTTCGGCGCCAAAGGCATAATCCTTTCGGGAAGTCCTGCATGCGTCCTGGACGAATGCGCCCCGGTGTGTGAGGTCGAGGTATTGAAGCTCGGCATTCCGGTGCTCGGCATCTGCTACGGGATGCAGTTGATGACCCACCTTCTGGGCGGGGAACTGGAGCGAGCCACCAGGCGGGAATACGGCCAGGCTCGGCTGCTTGTCGATTCATATGAGGATTTGTTCTACGGTCTGGATGGAGCTGGAGGAAGAAAGGGCCAGCAGGTATGGATGAGCCACGGTGACAAGGTCAAGATACCGCCGCCGGGGTTCGCCGCAGTTGCCCACAGCACAAACTCACCCGTGGCTGCCATGCGCCATGCCGTGGCAGGACTCCACGGAGTCCAATTCCACCCCGAGGTCATTCACACCCCAGGCGGCCAGGAGATGTTCAAAAATTTCCTGTTTCGTGTATGCAGATGCAAGCCGGCCTGGACAATGAAATCTTTTGTGGAAAGCACCCTGGAGGGTCTCCGCCAGACCATAGGATCCAAGAAGGTTGTGTGCGCCCTGAGCGGCGGTGTTGACAGCTCGGTGGTTGCGGCCTTGTTACACCGGGCTGTGGGCAAACAGTCCACCTGTATCTTTGTCAACAACGGCCTGCTTCGTCAGGGGGAACCTGAAGAGGTGCGGAGGGTTTTTGATGATACCCTTGGGGTCAATCTGAAACAGGTGGATGCCACGGAGGCCTTTCTCAGCCGGCTGCGCGGGGTTGTGGATCCGGAGCAGAAGCGCAAGATCATCGGCAACCTGTTTGTTGAGATTTTTGAGACCGAGGCCAGAAAGATACCCGGGGCTGAATGGCTCGCCCAGGGCACCCTCTATCCAGATGTGATAGAAAGCGTATCGTTCAAGGGACCTTCAGCCACAATAAAGACCCACCACAACGTAGGAGGACTCCCCGAGACGATGAATCTCAGGCTGATCGAGCCCCTGAAGGAACTGTTCAAAGACGAGGTGCGCCGGGCGGGCGCAGAGTTGGGCCTGCCCCGGCGGCTGATCCAGCGCCACCCCTTTCCCGGGCCGGGGCTGGCTGTCCGCATTCTCGGCGAGGTGACCCCGGAGCGTCTGGAAATCATACGGCAAGCCCATGCGATTGTGATGAGAGAAATGGAGGCGAGTGGTCTCTATGAGCAAGTCTGGCAAGCATTTGCTGTGCTTCTTCCCGTTCGCACTGTGGGGGTTATGGGAGATGAACGAACCTACGATCAGGTAGTTGCCATACGTATCGTTGAGAGCGTCGATGCCATGACTGCTGACTGGCCCCGGATGCCCTACGAAGTCCTCGGAAAGATGTCAAACCGTATCATCAACGAGGTGAAGGGGGTAAATCGTGTCGTCTACGATATCTCCTCCAAGCCGCCCAGTACCATTGAGTGGGAGTAGGCCCAACCCCGCCCCAGGTGGGCATGCACGGAATTGACCGCTGTTTTCTCCGGGAAATCCCCAGCAGAAGGGTTGAAAAATTGCCAGAACACCGCGACCGCCGTTATCGCCGTCTGCTCCGCCACAACCGGCTGATCGGATTCGAGGTGGCGGTACAGGAAACCGATCTACTGATAATGGCAGAGGCCAACCTGGCTCTATTGGCCGAGCAGGTTGTATACAAGGTTCGCGGACCGCTGGAGGGCTACATTGCCCGGCATCCCGAATTCCTCCACGCCTTGACGCCTCTTCCCTGTGATCCCCTGGCGCCTCTCGTGGTCAGAGAGATGCTCGCCGCCGCGAGAGTCTGTGGCACCGGTCCCATGGCGGCGGTGGCCGGGGCCATCGCCGAGCAGGTCGGCCTTGCTTTGCTCCAGCAGAGCAGTGAGGTGATGGTGGAAAATGGCGGTGACTGTTTTATCAAAGTGAACACCCCTGTCCAGATGGGCATATTTGCAGGAGAGTCAGGTGTCAGTGAACGGCTGGCCCTGCACATTCGCCCGGAGCTGACACCGATCGGGGTGTGTACCTCCTCGGCTACAGTGGGTCATTCTCTGAGCCTGGGCCGCGCCGATGCTGCAACCGTTATCGCCTCATCTGCGGCCGTTGCTGATGCTGCGGCCACCCTCGTCTGCAACCAGGTGCGAAATCGCAGCGATGTCAACAAGGCCCTCTCTTCTGCCCGAGACATCGACGGGGTCTGCGGGGCGATCATCATCGCGGGGGACTGCATAGGTGCCTGGGGCGAAGTTGAGCTAGTTGCTCTTGCATAAAGTGCAAAGTACTTGTTTTTTTGACACATGTTGATATACTCGCAAAAACTTTTGCCATGTGCGACTTCATTGCTGTACCATGGCGGGCCCGGGTGTATAATCCGGGTGGTGCGCCTGGTGTACAGTAGGACGCGGGTCTTCTTTCCCCCGGCCAGCCCGTTGAGGCACACATTACGTAACTGGAGGTTGGGCCATGCAGAACCTCTGGGCACCCTGGCGAATGGACTATATCCTGCGTGAGAGGCGGCAAGAATGTATCTTCTGCCCGGAGGGCAATGGTGAGAGCGACGAGGAAAGGCTTATCCTGCACCGTGGTGAACGGTCCATGGTGATGATGAACCGCTTTCCGTACAGCAACGGCCACCTGCTGATAGCTCCCTGGAAGCATACTCCTACCCTGGACGGGCTGGATGACGAAGAGCTACTGGATCTGACCAAAACGGTTCGATGGGCTCTGGCTGTGCTCCGCAAGACGCTGAGCCCCGATGGCTTCAATGTGGGGCTCAACCTTGGAACCGTGGCAGGGGCCGGGTACAAAGCACATGTCCATTTTCATGTTGTACCGCGGTGGAACGGTGATACGAACTTTATGACAGTTTTTGCCGAGGTACGCGTCATTCCGGAACATCTCCAGCAAACCTACAGGAGACTACTGCGCTATTTCGAAAAGGAGAGTTTGGATGAAATCGCTTAAGCCCATCCTCTGGGGTCTGCTTCTCGTGCTGGGCATCGTCTTTTTTGTGCAAAATATAGAGACCCTCACGTACAGAACAACCCTGGAGTTCAACCTGGTCGGTCCCCTGCGCTTTCGCTCCGTTCCTCTGGGCCTCTATGTCTTTCTCCTCGTCTCTTTTCTCCTGGGCCTCCTCTTGTCGGGGCTGTACGGCTTTGTAGAAATATACAGGCTCCGCCGGGCACTGCGGGCGGCGAAACGCCAGAATCAGAGCTTGCAGGAAGAACTCAAATCCCTGCGCAACTTACCCATCACGGAAGGGGAGGTGTCGGGCGGCCACCCCGCAGATACGTCTCGCAACGAATCTGTGGAAAAAGCCGGAGGGACGGGTCTCGGGAAAAACAACGTCATGGATGGATGAGATTGTCCTACATATTCACGGAATGGAGATCAATGCTCTTGCCTTTGTGGTTGTTGTAGCCATTCTGGGAGCTGTTGTCGGGTACTACTTCGGCAAGCGGCAGGCGCAGCCTAGTTCCTTTCTTCAGGTATCGAGCCAACCTGAGAACTACACCGCGTTTCTCCAGGGAATCCACTACATTCTGGCCAATGAGACGGACCAGGCCATCGAGGCCTTTACCCGGGCAGTACAGATCAACTCGGAGACTATCGAGACCTACATAGCCCTGGGTAATCTCTTCAGGGCCAAGGGCGAGATCGACAGGGCCATCCGCATACGCCAATCTATCCTTCTCAGGCACAGGGTGGATGAAGAGACCAAGCTCCAGGCCCTCTTTGATCTGGGGATGGACTACAGGCAGGGAGGATTTTTACAGCGAGCGATTTCCACGTTTCAAGAGGTGATTCGTCGGGCACCGCAAAGAGTAAATGCTTATGTCCAACTTGAGGCCCTCTATGAGGCCACTCGCGATTGGCGGCGGGCCTATGAGCTGCAGCAAGAGATCTGTAAATTGAGCAAAAAGGACGAGAACCACATCCTGGCCCACCTGCAAACCGAGCAGGCCAAGGTAGAGATGAAAGCCGGCAACGTGGATGCGGCCAAAGGACACCTGAAGAAGGCCCTGTCGCTGGACCCTCACTGTGTAGACGCCCGCCTGCACCTGGGTGAGCTCTACTGGCTGAAAAACAAAGAGAAGAAAGCCCTGCATATCTGGAGAGCATTGATCCGCAACAACTCGCAGTGGGCCCATCTGGTCCTAGCCCGCCTGGAAAAAAGAGACGGAGAGGAGGCCGGTGAAGATCAGCTGCTGGAGTTTTTTACCACGCTCTCTTCGGAGAACCTGGATGCGACGGCTCAACTTGCTCTGGCCCGCTGCTTTCTGCAGCGCAATTGCAAGGACCAGGGTATTGCAGCCTTGAGGCGAGCACTGACAATGGAGCCCAATTTACAGGAAGCGCGCAAATTACTGGGTGAAGCCCTGCTGGAAGACGGTGACCATGAAGGAGTGCTGGACGAATACCGCGATCTCCTTCAGCACCTGCCCTCGCCGGTGGAGCGCTATCGGTGTCAGCACTGCGGCTTCGAGCTGGATGAGGTCCAGTGGAAGTGTCCGAGGTGTCAAAAATGGGACAGTATCCAACCGAAAAAGGCGAGTACTTCCTAGACAGTGACGGAAAGAGCCGCGCTCGCCTGCCATTGCAAGTTTTCTGAGGTCGGTTTTCGATGAGCAGATCAACTCCCATGATCCGGCAGTATCTGGAAATCAAAGAGAAGTATCCGGATGCAATCCTGTTCTATCGGATGGGAGATTTCTATGAGATGTTTTTCGAAGACGCCCTGGTGGCCTCACGGGAGCTGGAAATTACGCTGACCTCGCGGGACAAGTCGGCTGAAGATCCGGTACCGATGTGTGGTGTACCTCACCATGCTGCGGATGTCTATATTTCCAAACTTCTGGACAATGGACACAAGGTGGCCGTGTGCGAGCAGGTAGAGGATCCGGATCGAGCACAGGGGTTGGTGCGGCGAGAAGTGGTGCGACTGGTTACGCCAGGCACTGTCCTGGATAGCCTCGAGAGCAAGAGCTCCAGGTATCTCGCGGCCGTATGCTGGAATGGGGAGGAGTACGGGCTGGCATACCTGGACCTTTCCACAGCAGATTTCCGCATGACCCAGGCAGAAGGCCTGACCTGGCTTCTGGAGGAATTGGGACGAGTGGAGCCGACTGAATTGCTCGTCCCGGAAGATGGCTCGTGCGATTGGCAGAGCCGGGTTCCAGGGTGCTGTGTTGAGTCCTTGAAAGGCGAATTTTTTGATTTACACCGAGCTCACGACCGGTTAGTGGAACAGTTTCGAGTGCATTCCCTCCAGGGATTCGGTGTCCATGAAATACCCACGGCCGTTCGGGCTGCAGGTGCGGTTCTGGCTTACGTGCAGCAGACACAGCGACAGCCGGGCGATCACATCCGCCGGGTAATTCCCTACAGGCGGAATGATTACATGATCGTCGACGAGGTGACGACTCGCCATCTGGAGCTTTTCCGCTCCTGGCATGAGGATGGCCGAAGAGGGACGCTGATCGAGCTTTTGGATCAGAGCGTAACCGCCATGGGTGGAAGGCTTCTCAGGCGCTGGATGCGATACCCGCTGATCAAACCCGAGGCCATAGCACAACGGCAGGAGGCTGTTGCCTGCTGTCGCAGGCACGAGCCGATCCGCGGTCAAATCCGTCGGGAGCTGCAAAACGTTTACGATTTAGAGCGACTCAACGGCCGTGTGGCCCTGGGGACCGCGAACCCTCGCGACCTTTCTGCCCTGAGGCGGTCGCTCCAGTCTCTCCCCAGGCTCAAGTATCTTCTGACCCAGCTTGAGGAGAAAACCCTGTGCGACCTGGCGGATAGGTTGGATAATTTGGCAGATGTCGCACAGTTGCTGGAGAAGGCGCTTGTAGAAAACCCGCCTGCCACGCTGACGGAAGGCGGTGTTATTCGCCCTGAGTACGATGAGGAACTGATCAAGCTTTCGGACATAACCGGCGGAGCCAAGAGGTGGATTGCCCAACTGGAGGCCGAAGAGCGGCAGAAAACCGGTATCGGTTCTCTCAAGGTAGGCTACAATAAGGTTTTCGGCTACTACCTGGAGGTCTCCAGGGCCAATCTTGCCCTGGTGCCGGAGCACTATATTCGCAGGCAAACCCTGGTAAATGCCGAGCGATATGTTACCGAGGAACTGAAGGATTACGAGACCCGGGTACTCAGCGCCAACGAGCGGCGCGTTCGCCTGGAAGAGGAGATTTTTCAGCGGCTGCGTTCTCAGGTTGCCCGCCATAGCCAGCGTATTCAGGCAAGCGGCGCAGTGGTGGCCGAGGTGGATGTGCTTGCTGCACTGGCCGAGGTGGCCAATCGGAGAAACTACTGCCAGCCCCGAATGGATGACGGTACCGAAATCCACATCGAAGAAGGCCGCCACCCGATGGTGGAGGCGGCCACGGCCCGGGGCAACTTCGTGCCCAACGACATGCACCTGGATGACGAGACCCAGCAGGTAGTAATCATCACAGGTCCGAATATGGCAGGTAAATCCACGATCTTGAGACAGGTGGCCCTCATCGTTCTCATGGCACAGATGGGCTCACCCGTACCTGCCACCTCAGCTCACATTGGCGTCGTTGACCGCATCTTTACCAGGGTGGGCGCCACGGATGATTTGACCCGCGGCCGCAGCACCTTCATGGTGGAGATGCAGGAAACCGCGCAGATCTTACACCAGGCCACCGGGCGTAGCCTGGTAATCCTGGATGAAATCGGCCGGGGAACGAGCACCTTTGACGGTTTGAGTATCGCCTGGGCTGTGGCCGAGTTTCTCCACGATCGGCAGGGAACCGGGGTAAAGACCCTGTTTGCCACCCACTACCATCAGCTTACCGACCTGAACGCCACGCGTACACGGGTGAAAAACATGAACGTGGCGGTGAAGGAGTGGGGGGAGCAGATAATTTTTCTCCGGAAGCTGGTGGAAGGCGGTACCAACAGGAGCTACGGGATTCAGGTAGCCCGTCTGGCAGGATTGCCGGTAGAGGTAGTGGAACGCGCCAGGGAGGTACTGCAGCGTATGGAGGAGGAAGCTCCGGAGAGGATAGGACTGCCGCGGGCGCTTTCTTTCTCTTCCACGCACCAGGACGAACCGCTTCAGCTTTCCCTGTTCAGACAGCCGGATTATCAGCTTCGCGGTCGCCTCCAGAGACTGGATGTAGAGAAGCTCACTCCTCTGGAAGCTCTCAACGAGCTTGCCCAGTTGCGAGAACTTGTGCAGGAGGAATCTTGATCTCCGCCGGGAACTCTTTGAATTTTCAATGTTCGGGAACGTGGAGAGTATCGGACTGAAAAGCCCCAACGGCGTGATGGTTCCAAAGATGGGTATGGCCTGTAATTTCCAGAGAAAAAAGCACCAGGCAGCCTGGCTTATTGTCCTGGTGCTCCTTGGTGCCCTGTTTACGGCTGTTCCCGAATCGGCGGCCGGGGAGGATGCACTCAAACAGGCCAAAGCCTGCGTCCGCAGGCTCTACCAATCCAAAAATCGGATGAAGTACCGGGATCAGTGGATGCGCTGCATCCGAGCCTTTGAGCGCTACTCTGGGAAATATCCCAAAGGCCGCCAGGCGGACGAGGCTTTCTATGCCGCTGGCAAGCTATACAGGGGACTCTACGGCTACTCAGGGCGAGCAAGCGACCTCAGCAAAAGCATCAAGAGCTTCAGACACGTTGTGAGGGAGTTCCCGAAGAGCAGATTTGCCGATGATGCCCAATATCGGCTGGGAGAGATCTACCTTGAGTGCAAGAAGGATCCGGAGCAGGCCTATGTACAATTTCTCAAGGTTGTGATGTACTTTCCCAATGGCGACATGAAACCACGCGCGCAAGAGCGGCTGGCGGAGCTGGAGAACAAACAAGGGAAACGGAGAAGGCAGCTTGAACTGCCGCGTCTTCCGAAGGTAGGTCCTGCATCATCGCTGAGTGCGGTGACCGATGTGCGGCACTGGTCCGCACCCGATTATACCAGGGTGGTTATTGACGTGGACGGCCAGGTGGCCTATACGAGTCATCTGCTCAGGGCTGATCCCACGTTGAAGAAGCCGCCTCGTCTGTACATCGACCTTGAGGATGCTCAACTGGGCACCGGCCAGCTCGCTGAGGCAATACCGATACGAGACGGTCTCCTGCGCAAGGTACGTGCCGGTCAGTACAGGCCCAGGGTAGTAAGGGTGGTACTGGAT
Source organism: Syntrophobacteria bacterium (assembly GCA_046538315.1). Lineage (GTDB taxonomy): Bacteria > Desulfobacterota > Syntrophobacteria > BM002 > BM002 > JBKHJD01. The sequence continues at coordinate 4,165 of JBKHJD010000033.1, read as the reverse complement.
ATTGAGTCCATTGAACAGCACAAGATCTTTTCCCTCAACGATCCTTTCCGTATCGTCATCGATGTTACAGGAGAAGGCAGGAAACAACCCTCGCCGTCTCAGAAAAAGGAACCCGCAAAGCTTACTTTGGCCCAGCAGTTGGGGCTCGGGGTCAAGAGGGTCGTCATCGATCCGGGTCATGGAGGCAAGGATCCCGGTGCTGTGGGCTTTGGGGGCGCCCTGGAAAAAGACGTGGTACTTTCCATTGCCAAGAAGCTCGAGAAGGAACTCCAGAGCGAACTCGGACTGGAGACGAGTCTTACCCGAACCACAGACGTCTTTCTTCCTCTTGAGGAACGCACCGCTATTGCCAATACCAGAAAGGCGGACCTCTTTGTTTCAATCCACACCAACGCCCATCGGAACCGCGACATCCATGGCGTCTCCACGTACATTCTGAATGTGGCCACGGATGCTGAGGCCGCGAGGGTGGCAGCCTTTGAAAACGCCGTCTCAACAAAACGGATCAGTGATCTGGAAAAGATACTCAACGACCTGATGCTCAACGCAAAAATCAAGGAATCTAGCCGACTGGCCCATACAGTACAGAACGGGCTGGTCCAGACGCTGAAACGGAAATACACGAAGATAAAGGACCTTGGCGTAAGACAGGCACCTTTTTACGTGCTCATCGGTGCGCAGATGCCCTGCATTATGGTGGAGACATCGTTCATCAGTAATGGGCGTGAAGCAGCACGCTTGACAAGCAGCGCGTACCAGGACACCATTGCCCGGGGAATCGTTGCAGGAATTCGTTCCTATATCGAACAGATTGAACGTGTTTCCAGCAGCGACTGAATCTCCCTTCTCCGGCGTTGCGACCGGCGGAAGGAGCGCCAGGCGGATCAGATCGAGGCAAAAGAGCGCAAGAGTCACAAGGGACAGGATGCAAAGAGAGGTCAGATCTGGAACAGTGGTTGAGTTTTTTGAGCGCAAGAGACCGGTGTGTGCCGTGTGCATGGAGGTGAAAAACGAACGGGCACTCGTACTCACCGAGCAGGAGCGTGAGACCAGTGTTACACTCAAACGAATCCTTCACATTGATGACAGGTTGCTCGATACCAGCCAGGGTAGGCTCCAGCTGGTTGCTGCTCTCCAGGAGGCGGCAACCCGACGCCAGGATCTCGCGAGTCGGGTTTCGGTGGCAGAGCTCTGGGATCTGGTGCACGGGGAAGACGAGGGATTTGACTGCCAGCAACTGGCGGAGATGTGCTTCAGCGAAAATATTACTCCTGACCATACCTCGGCGATACTTCGGGCTCTGCTGGCGGACACGCTCTATTTCAAGTACAAAGCCGGGCTTTTTTACGCCAACAGCCCGGAGAAGCTGGAGCAGATACGGTTGCAGCATCAGCGCCAGGCCGAGAAAGAACGGCAACTGGCGGAGTGCAGTGCCTGGCTTGCGGCTGTGTGGCGGAATGAACCGGCGAAAGAGCCGGAAAACCGGGAGCATTACGTGGAAATGCTCAAGGAGTTCTGTACCCTGGGCACTGAAGCGTCCAGCTACCAGCAGGTCAAGAACATCCTCTCTCTGGCCGAGGTTCCTGTACCCCAGGGAGCCTTCCAGTTGCTGGTGAAGCTGGGGGTCTGGAAGGAGGACGAGAATCTCTACCTGCATCGGTTCGGTATCCAGGAGAGTTTTCCGCCTGAAGTCCTTGGAGCCGCCGAAGAGATTGCTGCCGCTGTCAGCGGCCGTGTGGAAGAGGCTCCGGCGCGCGAGGACATAACCGGTGTGGGGCTCCTGACCATAGACGGGCCCATGACCAGAGACTACGATGACGCCCTCAGTGTTCGATTCCTGGCAGAAGGCGTTGAGGTAGGAATTCACGTTGCAGACGCCGCCGAGTTCGTTCCTGTGAACAACCCCCTTGATGAAGAGGCCCTGGGACGGGCCACCTCGCTTTATTTGCCGGATACCAGAATTCCCATGCTACCACCGATTCTCTCGGAAGAGCTGTGCAGTCTCAAGCGGGGGGAAGAGCGTCTTGCCCTGAGTCTGCTCGTGCGCTTTGATGAACAGGACCAGATACAGAGTTACCGGTTTGCTCTCAGCCGGGTACAGGTTGAGCGTCAGCTCACGTACACCGAGGCCAATGATCTCATGGCGACCGACGAGTCCCTGAGCTACCTGTTTCGCCTGTGCACCCGACTCCGGAGACAGCGGATCGCCAGGGGTGCTCTCCATTTGCCCTTGCCCGAACTCCGTGTCTGGGTCAACAGCAACGGTGAGATTCATATCAGCAAAGTGGAGAGAGAGACGCCTGCCCAACTGGTAGTCTCTGAATTGATGATTCTGGCCAACGCCCTGGCTGGCAGTGAACTGGACGCCCACGACGTACCAGTCATCTACCGAAGCCAGGAAAAACCTCAGCAACATGTACTCGACGAGGATGGTGACAGTCTCTACCTCAAATACTTGCAACGCCGCTACCTGAGCCGGGCTGAACTGGGGATCAGGCCCAGGCCCCACGAGGGTTTGGGGATGAACGCTTATACAAGTTGGACCTCTCCGATCCGCCGTTACGTGGACATGGTGGTTCAGCGCCAGCTCAAGAGTATGGTGCTTGAGAGGCCGCCTACCTACGGGCCATCAGATCTCGAGGAGATCATCGCGAGGCTGAGCCTTCCCCAGAATCGGGCCATGTTGATCAGAAGGGAGTGGACCAGGTATTGGGTGCTGAAATTCCTTGAAAAAGAGCGAATCAAAACTCTGGACGCCCTCGTTCTGGATCAAGGACGGAGAACATACCATCTTTTGCTTCCAGATTATCTTCTCGAGGCCAGCATGCCCCTGCAAGAGGGCCGGGGCCTTAACCCCGGCGATCACTTCCGGGTGGAGATAGTGCGGGTGAATGCCCGGGAGGGGATACTGAAACTGCGGATGGTGTAAGGGTGACCGCCGGGCGGGAACTCATTGGGCGGAGATTCAGGACGCACCTTTCTGGCTCTCCTGCCGTCCCGGGGTGGAAGTGTCTTTCTTGCTTCCCTGCTGCAGGAGGTATGCCTCGATCAACCTGTCCAGGTCACCGTCCAGCACCGCCTCGATATTTCCCGTTTCCACTTGAGTCCGGTGATCCTTTACCAGGCGGTAGGGGTGGAGCACGTAGGACCGGATCTGGCTACCCCAGGCAATGTCTTCGAGAGAGTCGTGGATTTCCTGAAGTTCTTGACTCTTGCGCTCCTGCTCCTGCTCGTAGAGCCGGGCACGAAGAACCTTCATGGCCAGTTCCCTGTTGCGGTGCTGTGACTTTTCATTTTGGCACTGAACCACGATGCCTGTGGGCAGGTGGGTGATCCGAACCGCTGAGCTTGTCTTGTTGACATGTTGCCCTCCGGCACCGCTGGCCCTGAAGGTATCGATTCTCAAGTCGGCGGGTTTCAGGTAGACGACGATTTCATCTGCCACCTGTGGATAGACAAATACTGCGGCAAATGAGGTGTGACGTCGACCGCTGGCGTCAAAGGGAGATACGCGCACCAGCCGGTGGATGCCCTTTTCAGCCTTGAGCAGACCATACGCATAGCGGCCGCTTACTGCAAAGGTGACGTTCTTGATGCCTGCCTCTTCACCTGGTTGCAGATCAATCATCTGGGTTTTAAATTTCCGGTTTTCGATCCAGCGCAGGTACATTCTGAGCAGCATGTCCGCCCAGTCTTGGGCCTCGGTACCTCCGGCGCCAGCGTTTATACTGACGATGGCATCCAGTGCATCATCAGGGGCTCCCAGCATCCGCCGGAATTCCTGGGCAGAGATCTCAGCATCTATTTTCCTGAGCTTTTTGGAAATCTCGGCCAGCTCGTTTTGATCCTGCTCCTCGATTGCGAGGTCCAGGAGGATGTCCACATCGTCCAGTTCGCTTTCCAGGCGCTGGAAGTTTTCAAGAATCTCCGAAAGCAACGCCCGTTCCTTGAGAATGTCGCGCTGCTGGTCGGGGGCTTCCCAAAACGCTTTTTTAGCCAGGATCCCTTCGATTTCTTTAAAGCGCTTTGATTTTTGCGGGATGTCAAAGATGGCCTCGCAAATCTTCCAGTCGGTCGCGCAACTGTATAATCTGTGCCTTCAGTTCGGAACCCATAGATATATTCCCTCCCTGCCGCGGTTTTACTCTATCAGTCAATCATAAAT
>JBKHJD010000294.1:0-2719 GCA_046538315.1 Syntrophobacteria bacterium | reverse complement strand
GATCAATCCCGCTTCCAGGAAGAGCTGGGTCAGTCGTCACCGGAGAGACTTCGCAACGAAAGAGCATGGCTGGATCGCGAGGTGAACAACCTGGGGGCGGAAGTCTCCCGTTTGCAGGAGCACTGCGGCCGTCTGGATGAAAGGCGGCGGCGGCTCGAAGCGGCCGAGGAGCTCTCGGTCCTGCGGCAGCGCCGAAACGCCGTTCTGGCGGAACTGAATGATTCCGCCCGGCGCTGGAGTGTGCTTGCCATCTGCCTTCATTTTATGCGAAATGCGCGGGAGCTCTTTGAGAAGGAGCGGAAACAGCCGGTGGTCCGTGAATCGGAGCACTTCTTCCGCACGATAACCGGCGGCCGCTACCGGAGCATTGTCGCCCCCCATGATGAACTGCGCATCCAGGTGGTCGGGGCCGATGGAAAGCGCTACGATCCGGTAATGCTCAGTCGGGGCACTGCTGAACAGCTCTACCTTTCCCTTCGCTTCGGATACGTGCAGGAGTTTGCTCGACGGGCCCGGCCGCTGCCGGTGGTAATGGATGACATCCTGGTGAATTTCGACCCGAGGAGGGCGCGGGCTGCTCTGGAGGCAATGCTGGAGCTGGCAACCAGCAACCAGGTACTACTGTTTACCTGTCATCCCGAGACGGTGGAGATGGTCAGGGAGGCTGATGGAAAGGTTCCCATCCGGCGACTGGAAGGCGGAACGTGCAGCATCTATTGCTAAATTGTTACTGGTCCGTTGTCCGTCGTCCGTGGTCAGTTGTCAAAAGTGGTCCCGTCGCATGCTAACAACGGACTACTGACAAGTGACCACGGACAGGCTCAAGGTGAGCCGGAGAAGATGGCAGAGGCGAACTCCGAGGAAACCGTGGAAGTTTTCTTTTACGGCAGCCTGAAGCGGGGCCGTGAACTCTATTTTCTGGAGCCCCTTATGGAGCTGCGTCTGGAGGTGCAGCCGGCCCGCATACAAGGCGCGCTGCTCTACGATCTCGGCCCGTATCCGGGCATGGTGCTGAGGCCGGACGGCGGCACGGTGACCGGTGAGGTGCATCGGTTTCGCCTTCCCAAGGAGACCCTGGCGGTTCTTGACGAGATCGAGGCATACTGGGGGGAAGGGGACCCTGACAACCTCTACCGCCGGGTGAGAGGCAATGCCGAGGTGGCGGGAGGGCGGCTGATCCCATGCTGGCTCTACGAGTATGTGGGGCCCATGGAGCACGCCCGGCTCCTGGAAAACGGAATCTGGTAAACGGGTGCTCAAGGCGAGACGCTTTCAGCGGCCTTCAGAAAATATTTGCCCGATTGCCATAATGGTCTTATAAAAATGACAAATCCTGAACAATTATGACCGAGTCCTTTGTCGTCGAGGCAACCGAAGAGGACATCAGGCGGGAAAAGGCAAAGGCCAGAGCCTTGCGCAAGACGCGCTGGTGGAAGCAGCGGCTTGCCCGGGGAATCTGCTTCTATTGCGGTCGGCGCTTTCCGCCGGAGGAGCTGACTATGGATCACATCGTCCCCCTCGTCCGGAGCGGCAAGAGCACCAGGGGCAATGTGGCTGTGGTTTGCAAGGAATGCAACAGCAAGAAGAAGTACATGCTTCCCATGGAATGGGAGGAGTACCTGGAGCATTTCGCCCAAAAAGACGAGGAAATCTGATGGAGTATTCCGCTCTGAACCGGAGGGCTCCCTTTTTTGAAACGACAGGAACAGGGGGGATACAATGGCTGAGGAATCTCAAAAGAAAAACGTGAAAAATGCAATCCAGTGGATATCGGACAAGCGCCAGTACGAGCCTGAAACGTGCGGCCCGCTGGCAAAACTCATCGAGGAGGCCGCACCCAAGTTCGACCTTTCACCCAAGGACCAGGAATTCCTGTTTCGCTTTTTTAGCCGTTCCGAGAAAACCTGATCTCCGATTGCGCATACTGGAGGCATTTAGAGCTCAGCAGTTTACTTGGAAAACGTGAAAGATGCTTCCTCTCCCTCGATGGCGGAGGGTCGGGGTGAGGGTGATTTTAGACGAAGGTAATTGTAAGGGCAAAGAATCTTAACGTCGATCCTCCAGTTTCCTGTTTATCTTTTCCATTACTTGCCACAGCTCTCTGATTTCGGGAGCAAGGTGCCACTTCTCGGCTCTGGTCGCATACTTCTCGCCCTCTCCGGCGAACTTGTAGAAGTCAACTGCGTAATAGGGGACGTACATTAAATTATAAGATTTATTCATGAAAACCGCTTGTGTCCTATTCCCTTTTAACGCTTATGCTGACGAAGAGCAGAACTTATAAACTTATGTACGTCCCCTATTATAGGGGTAGATCCCTGCGACTCTCCATTCTCCCTTGAGAAACCACTTCTGGGTGAAGGAATGCCAGGTCTCACAGAAGGTGGTGAAGTATTCCGCCCCCGAATGCTCAGCGATGCTATAAGTTGCACGCCGAAGCTCATCCGTCAGGCCCCCCAGCCGATAGTCCGGCAGGGTCGCAGCAAAGGTGAATTCGACTTCAAGGTTTTTTTCAACCTTGGAGAGCAAGGAGGCGGAAACCACCCTGCCGGTCGCCAGTTCCACTACAATGGGCATCCAGTAGAGCTTCGTTCCGGCATCTTGTTCCCAGGTATCCTCGAGGGCCACCAGGTCTTCGTACTGGCCCGGATCCAGGATGAAGCGTGATAGGGGACGTACATTAAATTATAAGATTTATTCATGAAAACCGCTTGTGTCC
>JBKHJD010000032.1:0-12797 GCA_046538315.1 Syntrophobacteria bacterium | reverse complement strand
GGGGGAATACGTGAGTGACGAATTCCGGCCAGGGATAGCCCTCGTCGAGAAGGATATGCTTTGCCGTGGAGTTGAGCTCGATGGACGAAGAATAGCTCCCCAGAAGTTGTTTTTCGGTTACGCCAACCTGAGCGGCGTCCAATCTCAGCGTCTGACCCTTGCGGGTGTGAGCAAAGAGTATCAACGTACCGCCGGGCCTCAAAGCGCAAAGAGCGGCATTTATAGCTTCTTCGGATTCCGTGGCGGCGATGGCCGCGTCGGGCCCGAGGGGTGCCGCCGTCTCCTGGAGCTTTTCAGACAGACCGTCATCGGGCGAGAAAACGGCCCCGGCGCCGTAGCCGGCGGACCTCTGCCGTCGTTCACGAAGGGGCTCTACGGCCACAACCCGCCATCCTTGTCTCTGCGCCAGGACCGTAAGCATGAGCCCGACAGGTCCCTGCCCCAGAATGACCAGTGTACCCTTTGTGCCGGGAAGGCAATCCAGACACTTCAGGCAGGTGTTGAGAGGTTCCATGAGGACGGCAACCGTGACCGGCACGGACGGGGGTATCTCCACGACGCCGCCGCCGCGGACAATCCAGTCAAAGACCTTGACGTATCCGGCCCATCCTCCGCCGGCCGGTCGAAATCCGGCTGTGGTACCGGTTTTCCTGTACCCTTCGCACTGGCTGTAGTGGCCGAGCTGGCAAAGGCGACATTTTCGGCATGGTACGTGGTGGTAGACAGCGACTCGCTTGCCGAAGAACTTCTCTACGCCGTCGCCTGCGGCGACCACCTCGCCTGCTATTTCGTGGCCGAGAATTACCGGTGTTTCCACCAGGGTGAAGTCGATTTTCTTGATATCGGTGGGGCAAAGCCCGCAGGCTTCGACGCGAACGAGCAATTCGCCGGCTCCGATTTCGGGCACCGGCACGGCCTCGATGTCTACCCCGGGGCCGCCGCGCCAGACTGCGGCCTCCATTGTACAAGGAATATTCTGTCGTCTCATGACAAAAACCCTGGAACAGGCAAGGATTGTACCGAAATTGCCGGAAAAAGAAAAGGAAGAACTTGGCTCCGCCTCTCTCCGTCCGGCAATATTGCTGGAGAATGCTGGAACGTTGGAATACCGGGTCTCAGGTCCAGCTTGAACCTCCCACTCCGAGCTTGATACTTTCAATATATTGGACAATTTCCGGGATCTTCCGTGACGCTGCTTCAGGGGCTGTGCAGGCCGGCCCTACGGGAGCGGTTCGATTCTATGAGTTCGGCAATTCTCTTCGGGGTCAACTCCCCGAGCGAATTCACAACCAGGTGGGCATGGTTGAGTTTTTCTTCGGGCGCGGTTCCTGCTATTGCAACCGCACTCATGCCGGCCGCCAGGGCTGCCGAAATTCCGGCAGGTGCATCCTCAACCACAGCGCACTTCAGGGGCTCCATGCCCATGCGCCGGGCCGCAAGTAAAAAAACCTGGGGATCGGGCTTACCCCGAGAAACATCTTCACCGGTAACAACGGCATTGAAGGACCGTCTCCGACCCAGTCCCTCCAGGGACATTTCCACATTCTCACGCGGCGCCGAAGACCCGAGGGCCAGGACAAACCCTTCCTCCACCAGTGCATCGATGAGGTGAAGGGCGCCCTCCATGACCGGCACATTCTGTCGCAAAAAGCCGCGGTACAGGGCTTCTTTTCGCTCGTCCAGGGCGAGGATTTCCTCCGCTGAAAGACCAGATCCCCAGATTGCACGAACAATATCCCGACTGGTGCGCCCGAAAAGAGACGCAAACTCGGTTTCCGTTATCGAGGCTCCATACTCGCCTGCCAGGGCGAGCCAGCTCTGAAAGTGCACCCGATAGGAATCGACAAGTACACCGTCCAGATCGAAAATCACCGAAAGCCGAGTCTGGTTACGATGCATGACACCAGCCGTATGCCGCCCTTGCCCGAAAACCTGCACCACTGCAAGGGAAAAGGCACAGGAGCGCTTGCCCCCAGGCGCGGCGGGAGCCTGCTGCCTTTCGTCAGTTTATTTCCCGGGCGGGTTCGTTGCAATCAGCACACGTATAACGGTATACAACATCACCTGTGTACAGATCCAACCGATCGCCGATAAATCTGCCGTATTCATCCACAAGTTCAACATTCACTCTGTTCCCGCTGTGATCATAGGATTCTCTGAGAAATTTCTTGTGATCGCTGTTTTGCGGACATAGCAATTTCATTGTCCTTCATCCTTGCAAAGCCTTCACCGCAGCAAGGGGTTTGCTGTCACGATGAAGGCTGATTCTTTGATTACGCCAGGACTTCAATATCCAGCGGAGTGCCCTTTTCAGGATCCAGAACCAGACAGAGTAAAGGAAAGATTTCAGTCGCGGCATGCCCTCTCAGCTTCCGAATACCTTCTCGGGCCGGTACGGATGGCTGCCTTCGATCACGTCCACACCCGCCTTGGCCTTCACCTTCCGGATGATTTCATCTTTATAGGGACAGTTGTCCAGGAGACACGTCCCGATGTGCAGGGAATCAATACTTTCACCCATAAGGTCCATCCATGTCTTCAAGGCGACCAGGCGAAGAACCGGAGACGTGCCAGGGCATCCCCCGCAGTGGAGCAAGGCCCGCAACTTGGCATCTGCGCCTTTGTACCTCTCAAATTCCCCTTCTCTTTTGTCGAAGGCCAGCAGGCACCGATGGCAACCAAGACAGGTCTCATCCTTGATGTTCTTGCAACTCAGAACCGCAACGTTCATAATATATCCTCCTCTGGTGGGCAAACTCGGTGAACCTTGAAACTGACGGGTGGGAACCAGGATCAATTTCCTGAAATATAAATTCATTATGCCAGATTCCAGCTGGCTTGCCAAGAGGACCCCGAGAAGGACGTTGACCTCGAACCTATGGCAGTGCGTCGCAACTGTCTTCTGTCTCGGGACAGCCAGCCCAGCAAGTACTCGGTGAACCTTTGAACCCTGGAGGTGTGCTTTCTCTTGCCTGGTCTCCCGGGGGTGCTGTAGAATACGGCCAACTCTCGAAGTCAGGCCGGTACTGGTCGGGGCATAGAGTGGTGGAAAGCGGCTCCAAAGAATATGGGCGGATTTCAGACCACTATCGCATCGGACCCGGAAAGGAAAACGGCGTGAAGGAAACACTGCTCAGAACGTGCGTCGCCCCTTCGGGTGAATTCATGTACGGTATCCACAAGCCACAGTATACCGCCTTCAACCTGCGGGAGACTGACTGTATCGCAACCCTGGGACAGAGCCCCGAGCAGGAGCCTATCGACAATGCGGTCAACTTTCCTGAAAATTCCGTGCGGGTTAACTCCTCGAGCTGGGTGTTCGAGGTCCCCAATGCCTTTCCTTTCATGGGGGCCACTTTCATTATTAAATCAGAGGCCGACCGCACAGCGGGCGGTTGTAACCCGTTCGCCAGGAAAGCGAGGCATCCCACAGACCGGCCGCTGACGGAATCACGGACAGATCAGGATGAACCGGATCTTGAAAACCGGTCGCGGGCATCACTTCTGGCTCTGGCAAAAATCTCCACCGACCCAGAGCTCCTTGCGAGGCTGGCTGAACGATCATGTCGATTCGCCTACGACGAGGAATCCCGCCTGCCATCCGGCCTGATCTATGAGAGGACCCCAAACGGGCAACTCCGTCCGGCCATCGTAGACCAACATCTTTTTGATCTGGTCTCCAACAATCCTTTTCTCCCTGATGTATACAAGCGGCGCATGGTCTTGATTCCGGGGGTCCAGGGAAAGAGCCCGGTGGTGGGCGAATACACAGAGGAGAAGACGCACATCTGGGAATACCTGCGAGAAAACAGCTACATCCCCTGGGGTCACTTTGCGGCAAATATGGCCCATGACGCCGTACGGTACACAATCAGCTCACTCACGGAAGCTGATATGATCGGACTTCGGCATCTGTACTACCAGAGGATCTATGTGCAACTGGCAGCGGAGCTGCGCCTGGGGGTCCAGGGGAAAAGGCGTTCCCTGCTCAAAGACGAACTGGAGAACCTGCGCCTGTCCATTGTACGGGCCCTGAAACAGCGCCGCAAAGACGCCGAACTTCCCTTCAACGGCACCATCTGGGGACAGAACTTCGGCTCCGACCTGTCGCCCTCGGGCTACCGGCTCAATGCCTCGCATCAGCAGGTACACCAGCAGTTCGCCCTGGTTCCCTCAAGCATGCCTGCATTCACCCAGGGCCACAACGAAACCAGTGCTACCACCATGAGCACCTATATCCAGGGTGATCTGGTTGCGGAATTCAGCAGAGCCTTTAGGGAAAAGACAAATCGGAAATTCTTTGACACCTACCTCGAAGCCCTTGCAAACAACACGAGACTGGACGGCCGTGGGGAGCGAGAGAGCGATCTGAGCGTTTACCAGGATGAAAACGTAATCGCCTTTGTCCCCAAGGCCCAGCGTTCCCACGGCGAAGTGCAGATCATGACGAAGAGAAAATGCGGAAATATCATCGAGACAGATGCAAAAACCCGGGCTTCTCTTGATCGCACTATACTGCTCGTCATGAAAGCACTGGAGGCTCTGGGCGCAGAGATGATGACCGCCTTCGAGGTATCCAAAAGACTGGATAATCCGGATCCCGATCAGCGCCTCCTCTACTGTTTTCTGCCCAGGCATCCTTTTTCTCCGGGCAGCTTCAGTGAGTTTCAGCAGCGTTGGATCAGCGGACACTATCCGGAGGACTATGCGCGGACCTGTCGCGACCAGATCCAGAAGATTCTGGCCAATGAAAACCGGGCCGGGTAACACACCCGCCAGTCCGGAGGGTAGCCCTTTTAGCTTTTCTGCAAAGAAAGAGCTCATTTTGATGGGTGGGAGGCGGAATTACTTTCTGGCAGTGAAAGACCTATCGCCGAGAGGCAATTCGGCAAGTCTGCACCGGGCAAGGAGGAGCTGACCCCATGTCCCCCAAAAAAATTTTGATCATCGACGATGACCCGGAAATCTGTGAGGCACTGAGCGAGATTCTCTGCCAGTACGGCTACCAGGTATTTACTGCGCTGGACACCCGCACCGGCTACCAGCTCTTTTCCGCTACCGAGCCGGATCTACTCGTCCTGGACATCATGATGGCAACCATGGACGAAGGACTGGATTTTGCCACCAAAATCAGGGAAAGTCAGGGCGTCTACGGGGTGCCGATACTAATCGTCTCCGCCAGGCCCCCGGTGGAAAAAGGCTACGCCCGGAGTCTCGAGGAGGATCTGGACTGGATTCATGCAGATGTCTTCATGGAAAAACCGATCGAGCCGGGGGCATTTATTCACAATGTAAAGCTTCTGCTCAACGAGTAAGATACTTGACCGGCTATTGCCCCCCGTCTTCCCGGGAGGGAGGATACCAGAGACCATCCCCTTTCAATTACAATCCCAGGTTCTCGTTGATCAAAACAACCTTTACCCTGCCCCTGGGGAATGATTTTTCAGTGATAGTCCAGGTATTGCAGATGCGATCAGGACTGTTACACTCTGCACACGAGGAGGTCTTGGCGCACGGGGTGTCTTTGTCCAATCGCATGGCATTCACCGGCGCCGCATAGTTTTTGATGCGCCACATCGCCTCTTCCAAATCGGAGACAATCTTGTTGCGGCCAACCAGTACAATCACGAATTTGGGACCGAAGGCAAGGGCCGCAACACGGTTGCCGATCATATCGAGGTTGACGAGCTGGCCTGTCTCGGTCACTGCGTTGGTTCCGGTTATAAACAGGTCAACAAGAAGGGCCTGTCTGCGGCGCTGCAAGACCTCTTCACGGGATACGTTTTTATCAAACGTATCTATGACTTCCACGCCTGGCGTCTGTTTGATGTCATCGTAGAGTCCGGTTGCGGTGAAGGTCATTGAACCGCCCCAGGAATAACTCCTGGCTGCGGTCCCGGGAATAATCTCTTCCAGTACGGTCCTTCTTGCTTCCTCAGCGCTGCTTGCAAGGTGCACCTCGAAGTTATTTTCCTCCAGGGCCCTTTTAACATCGGCCAGCTTGACCTGCCAGTAGGTTTCAACAGGTTTTTCCATGGCGCACCTCCGGTGTTTCTCAGGCGAAAAACTTCTATCCTGGTCCCAGTAGTTCAACAACAAAAACAAGAGAGCAAAGACAATGACACTGATCTTGAAGACGATCGAGGCGACCTTTTCTTTTTTCAGCGCCTCTTTCAGACGTTGAATATCCGGGTTTCTTTCTCTAGATTGTTACCCAGGTATCTCGGCCGCGGTGTCAAAGACCACTTTCTCCCCGGCCAGGACCAGTTCCACCAGCGGCCTGTATTCTGCCAATTCTCTGTCGCCTATCCCTTCGGTCTGGCGGTAGAGATCGAAGCTGAAACGCTTTCTGTGTCCGATGTAAGCCAGAACGCCCCGATCATAGCTTTGCATGATTCTGTTTATGGCCTGGGAAGTGAATTGATTTCGCTGCCAGATAGCCCTGTCCATTTCTTGAAATTTTGTATCTGTCTGGTAGGCATGGATAAGATCGTATTCAAAATCCCAGCCAGGGTATGTAGGGATTCTTTGCTTTCTCAGATTGATTGGAACTCTCATCAGGTCAACAGAGGCAGCGAAATCAACGCTGGTAAAATATGGGTAGATACCGATCTCCTCCCCTGTATCCGATAACGGTTCTTGAAAGGAGCCGTCCACGAAGTACAGGGGCAATTTGCCGTGACGGAAAGAATACAGAATCCCGGCGCTGTTTCCAACTCCAAGTTGCCTTTTCAGGAGGAAAGATTGCTGGTCCAGAATGAACCTTTCATTAAACAATTCCCTTGAACTTCGCATCTGAATCAAGGTACTGAACCATATGGGATTTTGATCGAGTGCAATCACAGAAGGCTTTTCCACCTCGAGGAGTTCGAGGAGGGTCTGGAAGACGTCTGTTGTTCTGTTCGTTCCGATTCCAACGAACTTTTCCATGGCCATGGCCCTGTTTTTTTCTCCTTCCCGGTGCACCACCACCCCAGCATGGATATATCGGCCACAGACTCGAACCGGCCGTCTCAGATCCGGCAGGTGTCCGGCCCAACGAAAAAACTAATCCTACCAGGGAATTCGTAAAGGGAGCAAGACAATTCTCTCCCGTTCACCACATTGCTTTGATGAAATGCGACCAGTTCTCTCCGCCGATATGCTCCGTCTGTCCTCTGCACCCCGGGCACAGTACTTGCTTGTCATGCAATCCAGTGTAACATGAGGCAAACTACAGGGTAAGGCAATGGAGGCGGATATGAGGGGAAAAAGGTCATAGATCTTGCAGAAAAGCGCAGGGAGAAGGAACGGTAGCGGGTCGAAGCAAGGATCAGCAAGTACCACCGGAAATTGCGGGAACAGGGCTGGATCATCTGTGCACCGGAACGAGAGCGGTAGACGGAAGGACCCGATATGATACATCTGTCCAGGCAACGGCAACCCGGCGCCGCTGATACCACATACAGTTTTGGCGGGGTGCAGCATACCAGCCGCTTTTCTAGAATTCCCTCTTTTTTACGGCAATATAGATGCACACCCCGGCACCCCCCCAGGTCACAGCCAGCCCCAAGATCATCATAAGTACTGCCGAAACAGTCATCAGTCTCTCTTTTATGCTTCAAGCCAATCAAGCCAGATTCTGCCCCGGTCGCCTCTGGTCTTTCGCAACAGGTAAGCCAGAACGATGATCCCCACAACCACGCACCAGCCAAAGAGCACCAGCGCCGTCACGGGGTAGCCGCCATAGTTCTCCCTGATAGCCCCGATGAGATTTCCCACGGCCATGTAGCCGAGAACGATCGGAGTAATCACCCTGAGGCAGAAGTTCCACCAGGAGCCAATCGAGAACTCGGAGGTGAAATTGACATGTTCGCGGATCGACTCCAGCCGGAAGAACCAGGCCAGCAAGATAACCTCCCCGAGACCGGCAAAGACGATACCGAAGTTGTTGATAAAGTGATCGACGATGTCGAGGATGAAAAGGCCTCCACGAGTAACAAAGCACAGGCTCAGCCCGAAGCCCACCACAGTAAAGGCGGAAGTGGTGAACTTGCGGCTCCAGCCGTACTTGTCCATGAACGAAGAACAGCACGCCTCACTTATGGAGATCATGGAGGTCAGGCCGGCGAAAACAAGGGTCAGGAAGAACAGGGGCCCGAAGACGTATGACGCCGGGAGCAAGTTGATGGCCGCCGGGATGGTCACGAAAGCCAACCCTACACCCGAGGTAACCAACTCGCTGATCTGCGCTCCTTTTTGTGCGGCCATGTACCCCAGGACACCAAATACCATGATACCGGAGAGCAAACTGAACCCGCAATTGATCAGCCCTGCCATGAAGGCGTTGTTATTGATATCCGCCCTGGTTGGCAGGTAACTGGAGTACGTGATCATGATGGCAAAGCCGACGCTCAGGGAGAAGAAAATCTGGCCGTAGGCCGCAGTCCAGACTTTGTAGTTCATAATGGCGCTGAAGTCAGGCCGAAACAACCACTGGAGACCATCAGCGGCCCCGGGAAGCGTCACAGCCCGGCCGAGCATTATCAGCAAAAGGAGGAACAAAGAGGGCATGAAGATCTTGTTGGCAACCTCGATACCCCGTTTGACGCCGCCGAAGAGCGCCATCCAGTTTACCAGCCAGATGACCACTATGGTAAGAAAGATGTGCCACCGGATGCCGCCCACTTCCAGTGGGCTGGCTGTGATTTCCAAAAAGCTCTCGAAGAAATACTCCGCGGGATTATCGCCCCACATGCGCTTGAAGGCCAGAAAGAAGTAGCCCAGGGCCCATCCAATAATGACCACGTAGTACACCGAGATGATAAAGGCCACCATCACCTGCCACCACCCGAGCCATTCCCATTTCCTGTCCTGGAAGGCTTTGGATATGGCAAGAGGCGCTGAACCCCTGTATTTATGCCCGACCCCGAACTCCAGGATGAGGATGGGAATGCCGGCGGTGAGCATGGCGAAAAGGTAGGGAACAAGAAATGCCCCCCCGCCGTTTTCATAGGCCATATAAGGAAACCGCCAGATATTTCCCAGGCCGATCGCGGAACCGACAGCCGCCAGTACAAATCCTACTCTGGTTCCCCATTGTTCCCGTCTGGCCATAGACAGTGCACCTGAGACCGATAGATTTCAGGAAAGCCCGAGTATAGCAGTCAAGTACCAGGAGTAAAGACCATTGCCGGCACTTTTTGATGCGTTGCTGATTGGTGGTCGGAAGCTAGGAATCAACCGGCCACGATGACGCCTTTCCCCTTCGCGCTCGGTATTTTCGCCACATTCGGGTGCTGAAGTGCCATCCTGCATATCCAAGAAGCAGGAGGATAATGAGGGTGTAGAAGAGAAAAAAGAGAAGCCCTACAAAGCCCAATCCACACATGGCTGTCTCCGTTACCCGTCAGCAGGCTTCGGATCCCAAAAACTACTGAGCGCGAGGCGCGCGATGGCCTGCGTTTTCCACCGAGTGTGATGTCCTGTTTTCCTGGCGTCATCGATCGGCCTTTGCTTTTCCACCTCAACCAGATTCCCAGCTTTTCCACGACTGTTTGGGCGGCGGCCGGTGGATCCATTCTGGAACTGCGGCCTCCGGGCTGGTGTCGGATTGAGGAAGATACGGTTTGATATCCAGGATCGGCGAACCGCTGAGAGCATCGGTGCTGTCCACCTGTATTCGGGTTCCTCGTAACGACAGGATACGGCAGAGGGATAATCCGATCAAGTTGGGCCTTACAGGTGCTCTGGTGGCAAAGACCCCATGCAGGGGAATCATTGGATCTCTCCGGGGATGTACCTGAAGCGTCGCCCGCCGGGCAGGAACGTCATTGCGGTCAAACCAGTAAAAAAGCCAGATATGGCTGAACTCGTCCAGACCCCGGAGCGCCGGCTCGAGTTCTTTACTGATTTCAAGCCACACTTCATTTCCCTGCCGGGCCACCCTGCCGATGGGTTGCATTTCCACTGGCGCCATCCCTCCGGACAATAGCAGACAACAATAGTAGACGGTAGACAGAATATCCCTGTTTACTGTACAAGGCTTGCCGGGCTCCTTCGTCTTTGCCGGATTTGCCGGCATGGCCCGGTTTTCCTTAAAACCTCCGATAGTGGAAGGTTATGCGCGGTCCTCCCGGGGGCGGCAGCAGGAAGCTGGTAATGCTCAGGGTCAGCAGGCTATAGACAAAAGCCCCTCCCAGGGCACTCCAGAATCCACCTACATGAAATCCCGGTACCAGCACTGAAGTAAGTTTGAACAGACCAGCATTGATCACCAGGGTAAAGAGCCCCAGAGTCATGACTGTCAGAGGCAGGGTAAGAAGCAAAAAAATGGGCCTGATGAAGGCATTGCTGAAAGCCAGGATGAGCACCGCCAGTACCGCGGAGAAGAATCCTCCCAGCCGGATACTGTCGAAGAGAGCTGCCGTAAGGCCCAGAGCCAGGGCATTGAGCAGAACCCTGACAATGCTGCGTTGCCATTCCGACATAACCGGCGGTCCCTGTCGCAAGTCGAAGCCGTCCATGATCCCTTTTCTGTGTTCAGGGTATCCTTATCAGTCTTCCATCTTCACAATGAGCGTTATCCAGCATCTCTCCTCCAGCGCCGGCTGTTCCAGCCGGGCGCATGGAGGCAGCAGCCCCAGTAGCGCAGGCAGCCTGTCCTTGAGGAAGCCGCTGAGAATGGCCCAGCGGTACCGGCAAAGCTGGAAGGTCTCAAGCAAGACCCGGAGAAAATCAAAGTGGATGTTCACACACAGCAGCTCTGCATCAGAGAGTTGCTCGCGGGCATCCGCCTGTTTCAAGCTGATTCTGTCTGCAACCCCGTTGCGCCGACAGTTGGCCGCCGCCGTTGATATGGCTATGGGATTCATGTCCAGTGCCACTACTTTCCGCGCTCCCAGCTTTGCGGCGGCAATGGCAAGAATGCCGCTACCGGTGCCCAGATCCAGAACCCGGGCAGGCCTTGTTTCCGTATACAGCCGGGACAGCGCTCGCAGACAGCCCCGCGTGGTCGGATGCAGACCCGAGCCGAAGATGACCCCGGGATCGATACGCAGAAGGATCTCCCCGGAAAAGAGGTGGACCGGTCGATCCCGGGTGATAATCCTGAACCGGTCGACCGTGAGCGGCTCCCGGGCAGCAAGATCCTGCCACTGGTCGTAGCGGAGTTTATATTGGTGGGTAAGATGAAACTCCGGATGTTCGCGAACAAAGGTCTCCACTACGGCGTCAGCAGCAACCGTAAAGAAAAGGTAGGTGTAATCAGCTTCAGGCCAGATACCCACCAGACCTTCGAGGTTCAGAAAAGGTGGAGGAACACCGCCCTTGAGTTCGTAGACGTGGAGCAGCTGCTGGGGATGGAGCATGGGCATCGTCTCTCCGTGCACCTCTTGCCGCACTCGGTCAGCACGGTACAAAAAATCCGTTATGCAAACACAGTCGCCAGAGATCCGAGTTCTTGTGCCCGCTCAGTGCCTGGCCTGTGGAATGCGAGATGTATTCAACCAGGGTGGCGCCATCGGGCAACAAAGAAGTTCGCCATGTGCTCTCTGGGCTAGACCTGATACTCAACAACACCTGTCCGGGGCCGTGGATACATCTTTCGCCAGTATTACCGTTCTTATACCATTCAGCCTGCGAAAAGAGGCACCACCCTCAACCATAGCCAGCACGGTAGCCGTTTTTTCTACCAGAGTGCCGCCGATCACATCAATACCAAAGTCAAGGACAACCGGGCTCAAGGGGGCGGAAGGGCCGAGCATGATCTTGAAACTTTGCGGCGCGCAGCTCGCCAGAATTCTCTCGAAGGTATGATTGATGAGGCTTGTGCCAGTGATGGCCACTACATCAGCCTCAGCCAGCACCTGGTACCCTTCCTCCTCGGAAAGATCACCTGCACGTGGTTGTTTCTCCATGACCCACAGATTGCGCACCCTGGAGCGCAGTTCCTCCACGAAGGGGAAATGACCCACCAACGCCAGGTCCCTGCCGGCAGCACGGGATGAGATGACCTGCTTGGCATTGGCCTCGATGAGGGACTCGTGTCTGGGAACAAGCAGGGAATTGAGCGCCGCCATTCCAATGCTGGCCCTGAACCAATTGTCCTCCAGAAGCCAGCCTGCCAGTTCGCGGGCGTTTTTGCCCACCAGGTTCTCTGCCTCTGTCGGTGCAGTCACCGGACGGGTACGTCCCGAACTGTGCATACTGGCAGCCAGACCCAGCTGTTGGCTTCCCACGGCTACGAGATGGGGTCCGATACCCAGGGCATTCACCGGATGGTCTGTTTTCAGGCTATGAAGCAACTGCTGGAGTATCCGCATTTGCCTTACACTATACCCGCACCCATCTCGTGTGTCAAAGACGGGCTGGCGTGACCAGTTGTGCTCTACCTGAGATTTGACAATGAAACAACTGTGCAGTAGAGTAATACTGGCCATTTAGGAGGATAGAGATGCCGATATACGAATTTCGCTGTCTTTCCTGCAACCACGTGTTCGAACTGCTCTCCGTTCGCCAGGAGGACACCGTGGAAATGAAGTGCCCCGAATGCGGGAGCGCCGAGGTGGAACGGGTCTTGAGTAGCGTCGGCTACGTTATGGGCGGCAGTTCCGGGGACCACTCCAAAACCAGGGTCAAAACCAGATCATGCAGCAGTGGTACGTGCGGTACCCTCGAGATTCCCGGCCCCAGTCGCTGATCACGGGCATCTGTCACCGTCGCCGCTTAATTTCCTGCGAAACGGCTATGATTGAACCCCGTTGTTGCAGGTAGCGGCCGACAAGGCTGCAATCCAGCGGGTGAAAGTCCCGTCATGA
>JBKHJD010000293.1:0-2733 GCA_046538315.1 Syntrophobacteria bacterium | reverse complement strand
AGGTAATCCTGAGGGGCGAACCGGACGTAGACGAAATTGCGCCTGGCAGGCAGGCGGTATGCTTCCCGGTGTTCGCTGAAGTACTCCCCGAGCGTCTCGTCATTTACCTGTACCTGATCGGTGAATTTCTCCGGGTCCGCTTGCACATAGGTCAGATTGACCTCATCGCGGGTATGGTGGTAAAAGGAGCGGACTTCAGCGTCCAGAACCTTGGCAGTGCGTGTAATGAACCGCTCCACTTTGTCAATGAGGAGGTCCTGGCGCTGGCTGGCTTCAAAGTCCTGGGGAGCAAGCCTCAGGGAGCTCAAGGTGCGGTGATAGCGCTGGGGATCAAACTGGCCGTTCGTCTGGAAGGCGGGATAGAGCTGGATGGCCCTTTGCAGCTGCTTCTCGGTAACGGTCAGATCCAGCCGATCGGCCTGTTTCAGCAGCAGCCTCCGGTTGATCAGCCGATCCAGGGCCTGCTCCTTGAGATTCAAGGCTTTCGCCAGCTGAGGGGAATAGTTTTCGCCGTACCGGCGGCGCATCTCCTCCACAAGGTTGTTGTAAGCGTTCTGATATTCACGGACTGTGATGTAGGAGCCGTTGACAACAGCAACCCGCCTTGCCTTCCGTTCCGTGTAGGAGTATCCACCCCAGAAGATGAAGACGATGACGATGGCAAAAAGCGCCACCTTGATCAGCCAGGATCTGGCATGTTTTCGCATGAGACCGAGCATGCTTGCTCCTTTTCGGCTATTGAGCCATTAAAGTCAAAAACCGCACCCTCACTCAAATGCCGCTTTTGGGGATTGTTGGATTTGGAGCGTGTCAGTTCAACGCATGGAACCTAACCAAAATCCACACCGATTGCAAGTGCTGAAGATGTCAGTGGTCCGTTGTCAGTAGTCCGTTGCATCAATGTTTTCAGGGGATTATTTCAGGTAGCAGCCGACTCGAAGTTTCTTGCTTTACCTGTGGGGAACCCCACTTTGAGGTAGACTACACTTTCCCGTTTAGCTGTGGGAGCGCCTTTCAGGCGCGATTAGTTGAATCCTGGTAAATGCCGCTCCTGTAGGAGACTTCTGGTGCGCCGCGCTCCGCTTGGCGCACCCTACGAGAGGTGATTTTTCCGGTTTTGGCAACGGACAACGGACCACTGACAACGGACAACCATCTGGGTTGACAATTCTTGTCATGGACTGACATGAAATGATCTGACCGGAGCACAAGAAGCGACGTTTTCTGCATGCTACGCCGGAGGCTCCGTTCCTCCTTTGTTGAGTGCGGCAGGGAGTGGCGATGGCAAAAAAGATTGGAAATTCTCTACGTTGGCCCTTTCGTTTCCATCAATCCCTACCCGTTTCGGAACGGACGGAAGGGGTGGGTTCACCCCTTTCCCAGTTTGGCAAATAAATTGCACTCTGATCGGCCAACCGAAAACAATACATTTCAATTTTCAGGAGAGGAGGTGAGGTTCCGAAGAGGTAAAAACGCCCACAATGTGGTATTCGAGGATAGGTCACCAGGAAAGGAGAAGAGTTATGCTTACCAGAATAAGGAAAAAGCTCAACCAGAAGGGTTTCACCCTCATTGAGCTCATGATCGTAATCGCCATCATCGGCATCCTTGCGGCTATCGCCATCCCGCAGTTTGCCGCCTACCGGATCAGAAGCTACAATTCCGCGGCCCAGAGCGATCTGCGAAATGTGAAAACAACCCTGGAGGCATTCTATGCCGATTATCAGGTGTACCCTAATTAAGCAAGGCTTTGGGTTGGGCTGTTGAAAACCCGAAAGGAAAGGAGAGCGGACTATGAAGAAACTAATGATCGCCATAATGGCCTTGACCTTGCTTATGGCCTTTTCTCTGCCGGCAAACGCCGTTACTGATGGTGAGCAAAACGACAACGTGATTACTTTCGGAACTAGTAATACCGAAGAGTATGGGCTTTCCAACAACGTATATATGGACTATGATGTAGGCAGTACCAATAATCAGGATTTCGCCCTTGGCGACAAACACATGTCGGGGAACCGTGAATACTACACCACCAATCAAACAACCCTGATCTACTACTTCGAGAGTGATGACTACAAGGGTAAGACCACCTTAAGTGGTTGGACACTGGATCCAGGGGCCACAACGGTCGACGGCGAAGGCGAACCCCTCTAGATCTCCTGTACGGACCTGGCACGACGCGGGGGGCTGCGGCCCCCCTTTTCATTGGCCGCTGCAAGAATTCTCCTGTTCGGCAAGCGAGAAGTACTGGTTGTCCGAGAGAAACACCTTGGATTATACTGGAGCAGCGTTTTTCCCCAGACCCCAGCTTTCTGACCCGGGGTGGAAAGTCTCAAGCCGCCGCCTGAGTTCGGGATTAAATCAATGGCAAAGCAGCTTCGGGCCTTTGTGGCAATTGCTCTGAAGAGCGGTATCCGTGACCGGGTGCTCCACGCCATCCTGGCGGTGGGGCTTTTGTTGCTTTTGACCACTCCAGTGGTCGCGGTCTTCTCCATGCGCCAGGTGCTGGCCCTGGCTGTGAGCTATTTACTTTCAGTGATAGCGTTGGTGGGCCTCCTTCTGACCGTGTTCCTGGGACTTGGGCTGTTGGCCCGGGATATGGAACGGCGAACCATCTACACGGTCTGCTCTTTGCCCCTCTCCCGCCCGGCCTATCTCCTGGGCAGATTTCTGGGATTGGCCCTCCTGCTGTTCCTGGCCCTGGCCATACTGGCCTTTTTCGCCTCTGTGGAC
>JBKHJD010000292.1:0-2749 GCA_046538315.1 Syntrophobacteria bacterium | reverse complement strand
GGTGCCGGCAATCCGCCCGCCGGGCAAGGTGCTTACCGCACCAGCTACCTGGGGGAACAGGTGCTTGCCCGGGACAGTCTGATGGACATCCTTGCCCGCTTCCTGCATCTGGAAGTATCGGAAACCAAGGTCACCACCAAGAAGGGTGTGAAGCGGCACCGGAAGGAAACGCTGATCTTCCCCCGTTATCACCAGTTGGATGCGGTGCGCAAACTGGTGACCAACGCCCGGGGAAAGGGATCGGGGCATAACTATCTGGTGCAGCACTCCGCCGGGTCGGGCAAATCCAACTCCATTGCCTGGCTGGCCCATCGCCTGTCCAGCCTGCACGACGCCGAGGACAACAAGGTATTCGATACCGTAGTGGTAATCACCGACCGCCGGGTCCTGGACCAGCAGTTGCAAAGCACCATCTACCAGTTCGAGCACAAGCAGGGGGTGGTGCAGAAGATCGACGAGAACACCCAGCAGCTTGCCCAGGCCCTGTCCTCTGGCGTGCCCATCATCATCTCCACCATCCAGAAGTTCCCGTTCATCACCCAGGCCATGGATACCCTGACCAAAAAGGGCGAGGAAGTGGAGCTGAGCACAAAGGGCAGGCGTTTCGCGGTGATCGTGGATGAGGCTCACAGCTCGCAGTCCGGTGAGACGGCCATGGAGCTGCGCAAGGTGCTCAACCGCGACGGCATCGAGTCGGCCATTGCCGAAGAGTTTCTGGATGTGGAGGAAGAGGATCTCTCCGAGGAAGCGCGCCAAAAACTGTTCCAGGAAATGCTCAAGCGCCCCCGCCAGCCAAATATCAGCTTTTTCGCCTTTACCGCCACGCCCAAGTTCAAGACCATGGCGGTGTTTAACGAACCCGGGCCGGACGGCCAGCCGCCCTTTCATCTGTACTCCATGCGCCAGGCCATTGAGGAAGGCTTCATCATGGACGTATTGGAGAACTACACCACCTACAAGACCTATTACGGGCTGATCAAAGCCATCGAAGATGATCCCGAAGTTCCGCGGCGCAAGGCGGCCCGGGCGCTGGCACGCTTCATGTCCCTGCATCCGCACAATATCGCCCAGAAGGTGGAGGTTATCGTCGAGCACTTCCGCCACAACACCCGGCACCGCATCGGTGGCCGGGCCAAGGCTATGGTGGTCACCGCCTCGCGCCTGCACGCGGTGCGCTACAAGAAGGCCTTTGACAAGTATATCCAGGATAAAGGCATCATTGGAATCCGCTCCTTGGTGGCTTTTTCCGGCAGTGTGACTGATCCGGATTTCCCGGAACATTCATACACGGAAGTGGGCATGAACAAGGGGATAAAGGAATCCGAGTTGCCGGAGCGGTTTGCCTCGGAATACTATCAGGTGCTGCTGGTGGCTGAGAAGTACCAGACCGGATTCGACCAGCCCCTGCTGCATACCATGTATGTGGACAAACGCCTGTCTGGCATCCAGGCCGTGCAGACCCTGTCTCGGCTGAACCGGACCGCTCCGGGCAAGGAGGATACCTTTGTGCTGGATTTCGCCAACGAGCCCGAAGAAATCTATGCCGCGTTCAAGCCCTATTACGAAGTGACTCCCCCTGGAGAGCCCACCGACCCCCATCAGCTCTACGATTTGCAGCACCGGTTGGAAGAGGCCGGGGTATTCACTGTGGATGAGATTAACAAGTTTGCGGAGATCTGGTTTAAGAAGCGCAGCGAGCCCACAGCGGCCGATCACCAAAAGATCAATGCTATTCTTGACCAGGCTGTGGCGTGCTACCAGGCCCTGGATGAAGACCACCAGGAGCAGTTCAAGGGGCAACTGACCAGCTTTCGCAATCTGTACGCCTTTCTGGCGCAGATCATCCCTTACCAGGACAGCAGCCTGGAGAAGCTCTACACCTATGGGCGCTTTTTGCTGTCCAAGCTGCCGCGCCGCGCCGATGATACCGCCTTCGAGCTGGAGGACGAGGTTTCTCTGCAGTATTACCGATTGCAAAAGATAAGCGAGGGGGCGATCGACCTGGAGGTCGGGGAGCCCGAGGCACTATACGGGCCTACAGAAGTGGGAACAGGCCGAGCCGAGGACGAGAAAGTGGAACTGTCCACCTTGATCGGCAAGCTGAATGAGCGTTTTGGCACGGAGTTTACGCCGGCTGATCAACTCTTTTTCGACCAGATCGCGGCAAGTGCTGTCCAGAATGAGAGACTTCAACAGGCGGCGCAAGCGAATACCCTGGATAACTTTGCCTACGTATTCAACAGGATGCTGGAAAACCTGTTTATTGAGCGTATGGACGGAAACGAAGAGATCTTCGGACGCTTGATGAACGACGACGATTTCCGCCGGGTGGCCGGGGAGCATCTGCTGTATGAGGTGTATGAGCGCCTTCAGTCGGACCGCTATGAGAAGAGTGAACCAGTGTCGCGTGGTAGTGCATAACCAATTAGGATTCAGTCGACCTTCTTTCGGTCGACTGAATCCATTGTTCAAGAAGCCCGAGGAGTTGCAAGGAGTAAGGGAAAAGCTACAAAAAGGGTGGTATCTGTAAAGCGTTAGGCGCCTTTGTAAAGTAAATGATAGCCTTATTTGTGCTACCTTTTTAACGAATAGTTGCACCTTGGGGCTGAATCGCTCAATTTAGGCCTGTAATTAACAGAAACCGGAATACATTTTGAGAGGTCGTCTCTATGAACCATGAGGATATGCAAAAATCATATGAAATTTTCCGCAGTCTTACTGAGCATACTCCCGGGGTCATCTTCCAGTT
>JBKHJD010000031.1:0-12916 GCA_046538315.1 Syntrophobacteria bacterium | reverse complement strand
CCCTTGGGGCTCTCCTGCCTCTTCCAGTCAATTATCATCACTTTCCCGCCTTTTCGTAAAAGACGCCAGGCTTCCGACACGATCTTCACCGGTTCTTTCAACTCATGGTGAAGGTCGATCATGTAGACCAGATCCGCAATGCCGTCTGCCAGGGGAACGGCACTTTCTTCCATCCTGATGGGCAGGATGACATCTCTGTACCGGCGGGGAAGATTTTCTTTCATCCACTCCACCATAGTGGGCGAAATGTCGCAGGCATAGACTTTCCCCTGCTGCATCTTGTCACAGAACGGCACGGCAAAAAAACCTGTGCCGGCGCCTATGTCAACCAGGACTCTCGGGTCCTTCAGGTTGAGGGCCTTCCAGATCAATTCTGGGTCCTGGATGCGGAGCCTTTCTGGATCATTGAGTTTTTCCAGTTTTCTTGGATCGAATCGGCGAGATGTCATTTTTTTCTCCACATCGCTTGGACAGTGTTGTGACTCACTTGGCCCTTGCGGGCGCAATTTCCTCCTGGGTCTCCATGGGGACCTTGCCATCCCAACACTTCAGGCAGAGGTCCCGCCTGGGAATACCAAGAGCTGCCACAAAGGCATCCAGGCTGTTGTACCGTACCGAATCTGCCCCGATCTCCCTGGCAACCCACGCCTCCAGTTTCCTCAACTGCTCCAGAGAAGTGATGTCGCCTGTTCGGCAGTAGCGCCTGGCGCACAACTCTTCGTAGGTGCGGGTAGAGATGCCGAAGTCACAGGGATACATCAACGGCGGGCAGGCAATACGCACGTGCACTTCCTTGGCACCGGCTTTCTTCAGATCTCGAACCTTGTTGTAGATTTGCGTGCCCCTGACGATGGAGTCATCGACCAGGACAATGCGTTTCCCTCGAACTGCATAGGGCAGGACCGAGAGCTTGCGCTTTGCCATCTTCTCCCTTGCGAACTGGGTGGAGAGGGTATAGCTGCGATCGGCGTATCGATCGTAGAGAAATACCTCTTCATAGGTGATCTGAGAGCGCTTGTGGTAGCCCAGAGCGTGGCCGATTCCGGACATGGGTACGGCAGCGACGATGTCGGCCTGGAGTCCGCCCTCTTCCATATCCCGCCGGGCCAGGCGCTCACCCAGATTGCTTCGAGCTTCCTGGACATAGATCCCCTCCAGGATGGAATCCATACTGGAGGTGTAGGCCCACTCAAAGGCGCAGTGGGCCTTCCGCGGGGAGGAAAGCTGTTCCATGGTGCGAAACCCCTTGTCGTTGACAAGCACAATTTCACCGGGCAAGACATCCCGCATCACATTCATCTCGAGGTTCTGTATTGCTCGCGACTCCGAGCTCACTGCATAGCTTCCGGCACCCTGTCCAAGGATAAGCGGCCTGAACCCATAAATATCCCTGGCGGCAAAAATGCCTGCACTGCACAGGACCAGCAAGGAGTAGGCTCCTGTGATCTTTTCAGCAAGTGCGGCTATACCGGCAATCAAATCCGGCTCTTCCATGATAATCTTGGCGATAATCTCAACATTGTACCCCTTGAAAAAGGCCTTGCCCCTTCCCTTCATCTCCTGGATGAGTTCGGCGGCATTGATGACATTGCCGCTGAACCCCACGGAGATCTCACCAAGATGGGACTGGTAGACCACCGGCTGCCTTTCCCAGAGGCTTACATGACCGATCCCCCAGTTCCCCCGCATAAATTCCATCTCTCGACCCGTAAAAGTAGTCGCCGCCTTGCCGTAATGGGTGGTCTGCCGGATACCACCGTCGAAAGTGGCAATGCCGCAGTACTCTTGCCCTCGGTGCTGGAGAAAATCAAGTGCCTGGAAGATCCGGGGAGAACATTCGTTTTCTGAATACAATCCGAATAAACCACAGTTGTCTCGTGCCGATCCCATAGCTCCCTCACAGACTGCCTGCAAGAACCTGGCAGCTGGCCGTCATACAAAAAACGGCTTCGAGTATCGAGAATTGAAGCTCCCTGCAGCCTCCGCCTGTGTCGCAATTCGAGTACAAGGAATTTTCTTACCCGGCAGTCCCGCTAGAAGTGCCAACCAGTTTATCTTCAAGTTGAAACTTGTAAAGAGCTTTTTGCAACCAGAATTCCTCAAAGCTGCTCACCGTCCGTTGCGTGTTGTCAGTTGTCCGTTGCCACATCCGGAAAATCCGCTCATTCGGCCCCATGACCAAAAAACCTCGATGCGGCCAATATATGAGCTAAGTCCATGAAACCATGGATACAACGGACTACTGACCACTGACTACTGACGTACCCATTTGTCTCACCCCGATACTGCTTTGGGGGAAAAACTCCTGTATGAAACGGAGTTCCTCTTTCTGTGTCAATTCATTATAATGAGGTTGCTCGGAATTGTTGCGCTTTCACACAGAATAATTGGACCTCGCCAGGGAAGGGTCCCTTCGCAAAAGAAACATGTGAGCAAGTTGCGTTCACGGCTACCCCTCATTGCAATTACCATGGGAGATCCCGCCGGCATCGGCCCGGAGATTATCGCAATGGCCCTCCAGGGCCCCGGCGTTTCTCAGAATTGCCGCACTCTGGTAATCGGCGATGAAACCGCCATGACCAGGGCCCTGGAGATCCTCGGCGTGCCTGACCCCCTGACTCGTGTAAAAGCCATCCGGTGCGAGTCCGTCCAGGGACCCGGGCCCTATTTTTTCGCTTCTTCCAGGTTGTCCAGAAATGATATTGCTTTTGCCAGACCTACGCTGGCCGCCGCCACTGCAACTATTGCCTATATTCGCCAGGCGGTGGATGCCGCGCGGGATGGCCTCGTGGATGCCGTCTGCACTGCTCCCATCAACAAGAGTGTCCTGAAACAGGCCGGCTTTGCTTTTCCCGGGCACACCGAGTTTCTCCAGCAGCTCACCGGCGCCGGTTCAACCGTGATGATGCTCGTCGGCTCCAGCTTGCGGGTGAGCCTTGTGACCATTCACTGCGCCCTGGCAGATGTGCCCCGTCGTCTCACCGTCGATCTGGTGGCGGATACGATAATGGTTACCCACCAGGCCCTGATACGTGATTTGGGTATAAGCCGACCACGCGTAGCAGTGGCGGGTCTGAACCCCCATGCCGGCGAAGGGGGCCTGTTCGGAGACGAGGAGCAGCGTATTATCGAACCGGCTGTGGATCGCTGCAAGCAATGCGGCGTGGACGTGCAGGGGCCTTTCCCGCCCGACACGGTTTTCTGCCAGGCCCACACAGGAGGCTATGATGCTGTGGTGAGCATGTACCACGACCAGGGCCTCATTCCTCTAAAGCTCCTCCACTTCCAGGATGCCGTAAATGTCACCCTGGGTCTGCCCATCATCCGCACCTCAGTGGATCACGGCACCGCTTATGACCTTGCCGGCACAGGGAAGGCCAGCCCCGCCAGCCTCATACGGGCCCTGAGCCTGGCAGCGGCGATGGCCCGGCAACGAAGCAGCCGCAGAGCGCAAAGGGCAGAGGGCGGAGCATAGCTGCGGCGAGAGAGGAGATAGTAAAGCCAGATACGTCGTCAAAATCGAAGTATGGGCCTCAATGGGCCTATGACGATCTGAAGCAGGCTTGCGCTTTGCTGAAGTGCTATGGAAAAAATTATTGTACGGGGTGCCAGGCAGCACAACCTGAAGAACTTTGACGTTGATATCCCCCGGAACCGGCTGGTGGTGATCACCGGACTAAGCGGCTCCGGGAAATCTTCTCTTGCCTTCGACACCCTCTATGCCGAGGGCCAGAGACGGTATGTGGAATCCCTTTCCGCGTATGCCCGCCAGTTCCTGGAGCGGATGGACAGGCCGGATGTGGACCTTATCGACGGTCTCAGTCCGGCTATTGCCATAGAGCAAAAGACTGCCGGCAAGAATCCCCGCTCCACCGTCGGAACCATCACTGAAATCTACGACTATCTCCGGGTTCTCTTTGCTCGGCTGGGCCAAGCCCACTGCCCTGGCTGCGGCAGGCAGATCGAGGCCATGACGGTTCAGCAAATGGTGAACCGCGTTCTTGAACTTCCCGAGGGAACCCGCATTTTCATCCTCGGACCGTTGCGGCTCGGCCGGCGCGGCCGGCACCAGCGCCTTTTCACCAGATTGCGGCGTGAAGGTTTTGTCCGGGTCCGCATAGATGGTAAGGTCCTCGATCTGGACAAACCCGTCGAGCTGGACCCGACCGTTGCCCACCGCGTCGAGGCAGTGGTGGACCGACTTGTGGTACGAGCCGATGCCAGGCGGCGACTCACGGATTCCATGGAGCTTGCCCTGCGAACCGGTGAAGGGAGAGCCCGGGTGGCTGACCTCAACGGTGGCGAGTGGGACTACAGCGAGCAACCGGTGTGCCACTTTTGCAACTTCACGGTACCCGAGCTTTCTCCCCGGCTCTTCACGTTTAACAGCGCTCTTGGCGCCTGCCCTGACTGCTCGGGTCTTGGGAGCAGGGAAGTCTTTGACCCGGAACTGGTGGTACCCGACCCTTCGCTTTCCCTTCGCGAAGGGGCAATTGCCCCCTGGTCCCAGCGCCGCTCCTTTTCCTTTGTCAATCGTCTTGAGGTACTCGCCAGGCAGTATACCTTTGATATCAAGACCCCGTACCGGGACCTGCCGCCTGCAGCCCGTCAGGTGCTGCTCTATGGCTCAGGGGAGAAGAAACTGTCTTTCTACCATGAAAGCAACGGCCGCGGTCATTTCCACGAACAATGCTTTGAGGGTGTCATTCCCTATTTGCAGCGTCGCTGGCGTGAGCAGTTGAGTACCGGCGAGCGCGAGCAGTTGGCAGCCTACCTTGCGAAAAGGCCATGCCCGACCTGCCAGGGAGCAAGGCTCCGTCGAGAAGCTCTGGCGGTAACCATTGGTGGGCTGAACATTCACCAGGTGAGCAGCTTGGACATGGCCGCACTCCATAGCTGGATCGACAAACTCCGTTTCTCGCCGCAAGAGAAGGAGGTGGCCGAACCTCTTCTGCGCCAGCTCAGGCACCGCCTCCAGTTCCTGCACCAGGTGGGATGTTCCTATCTCAGTTTGCACAGAAGCGCCGCCACGCTCTCAGGCGGGGAGGCGCAGCGACTCAGGCTCGCCACTCAAATAGGTTCCAGGCTCGCAGGGGTGCTCTACATCCTCGATGAGCCGACCATCGGTCTCCACCAGCGGGATAACCAGCGCTTGCTTGCCACTCTCAAGACCTTGCGGGACCTGGGCAACACCGTCCTGGTGGTGGAGCACGACGCTGAAACCATCATGACGGCTGACCATGTTGTTGACATTGGGCCCGGTGCCGGTGACCGCGGAGGTCATCTCGTCTTCAGCGGCCCACCCCATTCACTTCTCCGGCACCCGGGGTCTCTCACCGGCCAGTATCTCTCCGGGCAGCTGAGCATCCCGGTCCCGGCCCGGAGGCGGACCCCCACAGGCACCTTTCTGACCATCGAGGGAGCCAGTGCCAACAACCTGCGCAACATCACCGTTTCGATCCCCATTGGTCTCCTTACCTGCGTAACCGGCGTCTCCGGCTCAGGCAAGAGCACCCTTATTTTGGACACACTCTACCGGGCAACCGCAAGATACCTGTACGGGGCCCGTGAAGTTCCCGGCGCCTTCTCTCACATCCGGGGATTGGAGGCGTTCGACAAGGTTGTCCACATCGATCAGGGCGCAATTGGCCGATCTCCCCGCTCCAACCCTGCTACCTACACCGGTGTCTTCACCCAGATCCGCAAGCTCTTTGCCCAGGTGCCTGAGGCTCGGGCGCGGGGATATGCCCCGAGCCGTTTCAGCTTCAATGTCAAAGGTGGCCGCTGCGAGGCCTGTGCCGGGGAAGGGACCCTCAAGATGGCGATGCACTTTCTGCCCGATGTCTACGTTACCTGCGATGCCTGTAAGGGCCGTTGCTTCAACCGCGACACCCTGGAAATCGCCTACAAGGGGAAAAACGTTGCCGAGGTGCTGGATATGACTATCAACGAGGCCCACCGCTTTTTCGGCAACATTCCTGCCATCAAGGACAAGCTTGCAACCCTGCAGGAAGTGGGTCTCGGCTATCTTACACTCGGCCAGGCTGCTCCAACCCTTTCCGGTGGGGAGGCGCAACGAATCAAGTTGGCCCGAGAGCTGAGCAAGCGCAGCAACGGCCGCACACTTTATCTTCTGGATGAACCCACCACGGGTCTTCATTTTGACGACATCAAGAAGCTCCTCTATGTTCTCAATCGTCTCGTAGATTCCGGCAATACTGTGGTCATTATTGAGCATCACCTGGATGTGATCAAAACCGCCGACTTCGTCCTGGATCTTGGGCCGGAAGGAGGCATACAGGGGGGCAGGGTAGTCGCGGCCGGCACGCCCGAGGATATCGCCGAAACTCCGGAGTCACAAACCGGCCGCTATCTCCGGCGCGTCTTGCAGTGACAAATCTCCAGGTGGTGTCCATCCAGAAACTCCTTTCCCCCTGGCGGGCTAACAGGGAGCGGGGTGCCTTCCCCTGCTCGCAGCTGCGTTGAAGTGACCAGGCCGGGAGACTCGGAACGAAGAAGAGCCGCGACGGCCTCCCCACGGAGTGGATAACGGGCCAAGGGGAACGCTGCTCCACCACGAGCAATTGAATCCGCCTGAAGGCGGCTTCGAAATGCAAGGAAGGATAGCCAATTTCATTGAAATCGCTCGCTAGTTTCCAATTCCGCTCTTGGAGCGCGAGGGAAAATCCGCTCGCTGCAGCGTTTTCGCTCCATTTATGGCATCTTCCGGAATTCGATTGGACGTCCTGTCCCACTTTCCGATTTATCTCAACCAGAGGACAGGGTGGCCTGCGAGACAAAGGACATTTCTTCGCGCTTGCTTCGCAGCGCTCAGTCCCACCCCTTCAGGGCGGGTTCCCGGTTCGAGCCACCGCTTTATCGTGGTGGGCTGGAAAGCCGAGGTTAACGCCGGCATGAACGCTTGCGTTGGGACAAGTGACTGCATCAATATGGCTGCGATTATGTACTTTGTCGAGCAGGCCACCCTGGCCAACCTCAGATCTTCCTATCGCATCCAATCAAATGCTGGAAGAATCCGTTTATGGAAGTGTGGGCTTTGACGAACCACCAAATCTTCATGCTGGGCTTTGCTTGAGCCACGAGGACCATTGGCGTAAAGGGTCTGGACAGCCCCGCGGAGAAGCACTAGAATAAGCACCCGTCGTCCTTTCAATGAGACTCTATCTGAGGTGATTGTTTGATTGTTCGGCGATTGCTCATCGGCGTTCCTGTTCTGTTTGTCCTCTTCTTGTTGCAGTCCTACTTCTGGGTTCCAACCTATGAACAGCAAACCAGGGGCAATCCGCAAAGGCTCGGCCAATACGTTGCCGCCTCCATCGGGGATGCCCAGTTGCTCAACCCGATCCTCGCCGCGGACAGTACCAGCAGTGACATCAACAACCTGGTTTTCGAGGGCCTGCTCGACTACGACCAGAATCTCGACTTTCGTGGCAGGCTGGCAACGAGCTGGAAAATTTCCGAAGAGGCTTGCTTCTACGTCAATGACCTGGGGGCTGTACCCGGCCTGGAGCGAGCGGATGCTCATGGGGTGGCGCGGGCGATTCGGCGGTGGCAGCGAGAGCGGACCGGGGGAGATGGTCCTCTGTCCCGTTCCCTGGCCAATATCCGAAGGATCGAGGTGCTGCCCCCGCACCAGTTTACCAGAGAGGTTGTTGAACGTGGTTCAAGCGGGGAAAAGGTCAGGGTGCGGGTTCGTGTCACGGCGCCTGCCAAGATCAAGCTGACCCTGCGGCGGGTGGATCAGGGGCTTTTTCGGAATCTTCGCCATGTCCTCGGAAGGGAGTATTTTTCCTCCTTCCAGGGGGAGCGGTTTCTCCAGGTTGAACCAGAAGAGTTCAAAGCAAACAAAGCGGCCTACGCGAGCGCCTTTCTGGCAGCCACAGAGCACAATCCCGTCATTGTCTTCCACCTCCGGCCCGGGGTGAAATTCCATGACGGCCACACCTTTGACGCCAATGATGTCAAATTCACCTACGATGCCATCATGGATCCGGATAATGTATCACCGCGGATGGCAGACTACGAGCCGGTGAAGAAGGTGGAAGTTCTGGATGCTCTGACCGTGCGCATGGTTTACAAACGTCTCTACTCACCGGCCCTGTCGACCTGGATGATAGGAATCTTGCCCGAGCACCTGCTGAACCGCACGGCGCTCCAGGAGGAAGCGCGACGCCGCGGTTTGGATCCGGCCGCCATGTCCGTGAGGCAGAGTGAGTTCAACCGGCACCCCGTCGGATGCGGCCCTTTCCGCTTCCGCCAGTGGAAATCCGATCAATACATTGTTCTGGATCGCTTCGAAGACTACTGGGAAGGCCCTCCCAACTACCGCAAATACGCCTACCGCATAATCCCCGATATCCTGACCCAGGAAATGGAATTCTACGCAGGCACTGTGGACAGCTACGCGGTGCAGCCCCACCAGGTCCATCGCCTCAAGGATGATCCCCGGTACCAGAGTTTTTCCGGCCTGAGCTTTGGCTATACCTATATCGGATACAATCTTCGCCGTGCGCCTTTCGACGATGTGCGGGTGCGCAGGGCCCTGGGTATGGCAATCGATGTTGACAATATCATCCGCTATGTTCTCTACGGGCAGGGTGAAAGGA
Source organism: Syntrophobacteria bacterium (assembly GCA_046538315.1). GTDB lineage: Bacteria > Desulfobacterota > Syntrophobacteria > BM002 > BM002 > JBKHJD01. The sequence continues at coordinate 4,289 of JBKHJD010000031.1, read as the reverse complement.
TCACCGGACCGTTTCCCAAGCAGACCGATTTCTATAATAATGCAGTCAAACCGCTGCCCTACGATCCAGAAGGAGCCCTGCGCCTGCTGGCCGAGGCGGGCTGGCGGCGCAACGAGCAGGGCTGGCTGGAGAAGGAAGGAAAGCGGCTTCAATTTACCCTGATCACCAACCAGGGCAACAATATTCGCAAGGCCATTCTTTCCATAGTGCAGGACGCCTGGAGGAAGATCGGGGTGGATGTGCGGACAGATCTGCTGGAGTGGGCCGTATTTATCCAGGAGCGGGTAAACAAACTGGACTTCGATGCCCTGATACTGGGCTGGAGTATGGGTATCGAGCCCGATCTCTATCAGATCTGGCACTCCAGCCAGTCCGGGCCGTACCAGCTCAACTTTGTGGGCTTCCGAAACCGGCAGGCAGATAATCTCATCGTCAAAATACGGCAGCAGTACGACCGTACGCGCCAGATTGCTTCCTGCCACAAGCTGCACAGGATTATTGCCGAGGCCCAGCCCTATACGTTCCTTTTTGTGGGAAGATGGACCGCCTTGCTTGACAAGCGTATCGTCATTATGGAGCGGGACGCCCAGGGCAATGTACGGTACGAAAAGATCAAACCCACCAAGACCGGCGATTACACGTTCTTTTTCAACAAATGGATCAAGTTGCCCGAAGTTCCACTCATCCAGGCAGAGGGTTGAACTATGCTGGCCTTTTTGGGACGGAGCCTGGTGCAAAAGGTAATCACCCTCTTCTTTGTATCGGTCATCTCCTTCGCCGTTATTCACCTGGCTCCGGGTGAGCCCAGCCAGGTGGATCCTTTGAATCCAAAATTCACCAGGGAAGTGGTGGAGCGATTTCGACAACAATTCCACCTGGACCAACCGCTTTACCAGCAGTACGTCTTGTTTTACCGCGATCTGTTCAGCGGTGACAGCGTTTCGTGGAAAGATGGGCGCCCGGTGCTGGCGAAGATTGCTGATCGCTTCGTCAACAGCCTGCCACTGTTTGTGGTGGGCACCCTCATCACCTGGACTCTCTCCTTTCCAGTGGGAATTCAGGCGGCTATCCGGAGAGGCGGCGCCTACGACCGCACCACCACCTTCCTGGCCTACCTGCTCATCTCCATTCCAGGGTTTTTCTTTGCCTATCTGCTGATCATATTTGTGGTGAACACCTTCCATGTGCCAGTGATCGGCATGCGGACATTCGGCCTGGGCGGAGCCGATTTGGCCACCAGGCTGATGGACCGTGTCTGGCACATTCTCCTTCCCTCTCTTTTGGGGGCCGCGGGAGGTATTGCCGTGCTGTCTCGCTACGTGCGCAACCAGATGCTGGAGGTGGAGGGCCAGGATTATGTGCGCACTGCCAGAGCCAAGGGTCTTCCCGAGGAACAGGTGCACTACAAGCACGCCCTGCGCAATGCCCTGCTGCCTTTCGTGACCATGTTCGGTCTGGTGCTGCCGGGGCTTATCGGCGGTTCGGTGATCATCGAATCCATATTCTCCTGGCCCGGTATCGGGCGTATGGCCTACGAAGCGATCCTCGCCAGGGACTACCCGGTGATCATCACCGTTAACTTCATATCTGCAGTCCTGGTGCTCGTAGGTACCTTGCTCTCCGATCTGCTGTACATGGTGGTGGATCCGAGGATCAGGCTATGATGCGTCATGGGCCGTAGTGTCAAGGGCAAAGCGGAAAGGCATTGGAGCACGGAGTAGGGGGTTATAGGCACTATGCACTATGCACTATGCACTAGGCACTGAGGACTAGGCACTAGGGGCAAGCAGGAGGTAGCGGACATAGAGCGAAAGGAAGGAAGCGACGTGCTGAGGGAAAGACATGGCGAGAGAGTACCGGTAATCTTTTGAAACGCTTTCAACGAACGGGATCAACAGAACGATTCAACGGTTCTAACGAACAGATGGACCAGACAGACACACTTGAGCTCCTGCCACGGCAGACCAGGCTGCAAGAATTCTGGACCCAGCTTCGCAGAAACCGCCTGGCCTTGCTGGGACTCGTTGTCTTTGTGTTTTTCTTCCTGGTGGCGGTTGCCGGCATGGCGCTGACCACCGGGTCTTCTCCGGTACTGGATCCCGCCGTGGTGCGACTTGAGGAGAAACTGCAGCCACCCCTTGCCCGGGTGAACCTGGCGTCCCTGGAGCCTGCCGAGGTGCCGCCGCTGGGTGTCTACCTGCTTGGTACCGACGATCTTGGCAGGGATGTGTTCGCCCGGATGCTGCAGGGAGCCTGGGTGTCGCTCACGGTGGGTTTTGTCGCGGTGGGGATTGCCGTTTTCATGGGCATTGTCCTGGGAGGACTGGCCGGTTACTTCGGCCGGAGTCCGATCAGACTGGGGCATGTGCTCCTGGTACTCGCAGGAATTGGGGCCGTGGTGGAGCCCGGGAACCTTCGCCTTGCGCTCCTGGTGGTTCTGGCCCTCTTGGGGTTAATCCAGAGCACACGGTTGCGGAGGCGCTTTTCCTTCCTTTGCGTCCAGCTCCTTTCAGCGGATATGCTCATTACGGGTCTTATTGACATCATGCTCTGCTTTCCCAGTTTTTTTCTGATCCTCACTGTGGTCGCCGTTCTGCCGGCCAGTATCTACAATATCATGATCGTCATCGGCCTCACCAGCTGGATGGGGGCCGCGCGTTTTGTGCGGGCCGAGTTTCTCTCCTTGCGGGAGCAAGATTTTGTCACCGCCGCTCGGGCCCTGGCACTGTCGGACATGCGGATAATCTTTCGCCATATGGTACCCAATGCCATTGCCCCGGTTCTGGTATCAGCCACCATCGGTATCGCCGGAGCGATTCTGACCGAGGCCGGGCTCAGTTTTCTCGGCTTCGGCGTACCGCCGCCGCATGCAACCTGGGGTAATATTCTGGCAAACGGCAAGGATTACCTCTTTGATGCACCCTGGCTTACGGTTATCCCGGGTCTGGCTATTCTCATTGTTGTACTTTCTTTCAACCTCTTTGGTGAAGGTCTGCGGGACATCATGAACCCCAAGTTGAGGGAGAGATACTGAGGCGCCCGGCGCAAAACTCCCTTCACTTCTCCCGTCCGTGGCGGGACGTGGCGCAATGACGCGATGATACAAACACGAAGTGAGGTAGCCGCCGGTGAGCCCCTGCTCCAGGTTCTGGATTTGAAGATCCACTTTGCCACCGAGCACGGTTTGGCCAGGGCGGTGGACGGGGTCAGTTTCCGGGTGAGGAAAGGCGAGACGGTTTGCCTGGTGGGGGAATCCGGATGCGGCAAGACGGTTTCGGCCCTGGGTATTCTCGGATTGCTGCCTCAGCCGCCGGCTCAGATTGCCGGCGGCAGGATTATGTTCAAAGGACGAGATCTCCTGGGGCTGGATCAGAGGCAATTGCAAGAGTATCGGGGCCGCGAGATCGCCGTGGTGTTTCAGGAGCCGATGACCTCTCTGAATCCAGTATTTACTATAGGCCAGCAGATCGAGGAGGTGATTACCACCCACGAGACAGTGAATGCAAAGCAGGCCCGAGAGCGAGTGGTGCAACTGCTCACCGACGTGGGTATCTCCTCGCCAGAGGATCGCGTCCATGACTATCCCCATAACCTGAGCGGCGGCCAGCGCCAGCGAGTTATGATCGCCATGGCACTTGCCTGCGGTCCGGAGCTCATAATCGCCGATGAGCCGACCACCGCGCTGGATGTGACGGTGCAGGCCCAGATACTGCACCTTTTTGGAGAACTTCAGCGATCGAGAGGGATGGCCATCCTGCAGATTACCCATGATCTCAGCGTTGTCGCTGGAGTGGCCCACCGGATCTACGTGATGTACGCTGGTATAGTGGTGGAAGAAGGCTCCGTGGTGCAGATCTTCCGAGAGCCATGTCATCCGTACACCAGGGGTTTGCTGGAGTCCCTGCCCGGTCGCAGGAAAAAGGGACAGGAGCTTGCCACCATCCCCGGGACGGTTCCTGATCCCGCCCGAAAGCCCTCGGGGTGCCCCTTTCACCCACGCTGCACCTATGTGCAGGACAGGTGCCGTAGCGAGTTTCCGGATATGCATGACTTTGGCGATCATCATTGGGCACGGTGTCCCGTTGTCTATGAACAGATACAAGAACCAACAAGGCGGCCAACGGCCGGCGGCAAGCCTGCTAATATCTGAAATAAGTATATGAAAATACTGATACAACGGACCACTACTCAAGTGTCCGTTGTCTGTGGTCCGTTGTCCGTTGCCAAAAGGTAACTCAAGTTTCGCACCCCAACATTTAGTCGGAGTCAAACACCTCAAGGTCTCCTCC
>JBKHJD010000291.1:0-2768 GCA_046538315.1 Syntrophobacteria bacterium | reverse complement strand
TCCATATTCACACTCTGCCCACTTTTGAGGAAGCCCTCCGGGCGCTTTCGGCAGGCCGATATGACGCCGTGGTCATCCAGCGGCTCGTGGCCTTGCGACTCATCCAGGAAACAGGACTGGTAAACCTGAAGGTCATCAATCGTCCCATCGACGGCTTTCGACAGGATTTCTGTTTCGCGGTCAAGGAAGGTGACAGGGGAACACTGGCCCTGCTGAATGAAGGTCTGGCCCTGGTCATGGCGGACGGGACCTACCGACACTTGCACGCAAAGTGGTTTGCGGCCCTGGAACTACCGTCCAATCGTCGTATCATTGTTGGAGGAGACCACAACTACCCGCCCTATGAGTACCTGGATGAAAAGGGCCGACCGGCCGGGTACAACGTGGAACTTACTCGCGCCATCGCCCGGGAAATGGGCCTGGATATCGAAATCCGCCTCGCTCCCTGGGCGGAGATCGTACAGGCCCTGGAAAAGGGCGAAATCGATGCCATCCAGGGCATGTTCTATTCTCCGGTGCGCGATCTGAAGTTTGATTTTACCCAACCCCACGCAGTGAATCACTATGTGGGCGTTGTGCGAAAAGGTGAGGGCGATCCTCCGGCTTCGATTGCGGAGTTGAAGGGCAAAAGCATCGTTTTGCAGAGAGGCGACATTATCCACAACTATCTGGTGAAAAACGGACTCGGCGATCATGTGTCGCTCGTCGAGACCCAGGAGGATGTCCTGCTGGAACTGGCAGAAGGGAGATACGATTGCGCCCTCGCGGTCAGGATCAGCTCCCTGCACCTGATCGAAAAAAAAAGATGGAACAATCTTGTTTTGGGGTATCGTCCGTTTGTTTCAATGGAATACTGCTATGCGGTGCCGAACAACCACAAAGCACTTCTTGCCCAGTTCAGCGAGGGACTGAAGGTCCTGGAGGAAAACGGGGAATACCGGCGCATCCATGAGAAATGGCTGGGCGTCTACAAGGAAGATCCGCTTTCGCTGATCAGGGCCCTGCGCTATTTGGTCATGGTCCTGATCCCCCTTGCTCTGCTCTTTCTGGGGTTTTTCCTGTGGTCCTGGTTTCTGCGCAGACAGGTGGCTGAAAAGACCCGGGACTTACAGGAAAGCGCGGAGTTCCAGCGGGCCATGATCGCCTGCTCGCCCGTGGCCCTCTACAGCATTGACCTGACCGGGAAGGTCCTGGCCTGGAACGCTTCGGCAGAAAGAATCTTTGGCTGGACGGCAGAGGAGGTTATGGGCAAGCCCCTCCCCATCGTGCCCGCAGACAAGGAAGAGGAGTTTGCAGGGCTGCGCAAAAGGGTCATCGAAAGTGGTGGCTTCTCTGGCGCGGAGGTTGTTCGGCAACGGAAAGACGGGATCCTTTTTGACGTCAGCCTTTCCGCTGCGCCCATCTGCGACGCAAGTGGGGAGATGGTCGCGATCATGGCCTCCATGTCCGACATAACGGAGCGCAAGAATGCCGAGGCAGCCCTGCGCGAAAGTGAAGCAAAATACCGGCTGCTGGTGGAAAACCAGACAGATTTGGTGGTTAAAGTTGACGCGGAAGGCCGGTTCCTGTTCATCAGCCCGTCGTACTGCAGGATGTTCGGCAAAAAGGAAGAAGAACTCCTTGGGCAGGAGTTCATGCCCCTTGTGCACGAAGAGGATCGACGACCGACCGACGAAGCCATGAAGGCGCTCTCTTCACCGCCGCATACGGCCTACATTGAGCAACGGGCCATGACCAAGAAGGGTTGGCTGTGGCTGGCATGGGTCGATACGGCAGTGCTCGACAACCGAGGGAACGTTAAAGAAATCATCGGCGTGGGACGCGACATCACCGAACGTAAACATGCGGAAGAGATGCTGAAAGAGGCCGAATCTCTGTACCGTCTCCATTTTGAGAATGTATCCGATATCATCTACTCGGTGGATCGGGAGTTGAAGGTTGTTAACATATCACCTTCTGTAGAAACGGTTCTTGGCTATAAGCCGGAAGATATAATCGGCAGGCCTTTTCCGGATCTGAATCTATTGGCGCCGGAATACCTGGAGAAGGCCGCCTTCGACACCATGCGCATCCTGGAAGGAGAAAGGATCAGATCGGCCGAGTATCAGTTCATCGCCCGGGACGGCACAAAAAAATGGGGTGAGGTCAGCGGGGCGCCCCTGATTCGTGAGGGGCAGGTGGTGGCCGTGATCTCAGTTGCCCGCGACATCACCGATCGTAAACGGGCCGAGGAAGAACGGGAGAAACTGAACGCCCAGTTGATGCAGGCCCAGAAGATGGAAGCCGTGGGGGCGCTGGCAGGCGGTGTTGCCCACGACTACAACAACATGCTCGGCGTGATCATGGGCAATGCAGAACTGGCCATGGGCAGGACGGCCCCGGAGGATCCGCTCCGTGACGATCTTAAGGAAATTATCGATGCGGCCCGGCGGTCCGCGGACATCACCCGGCAGCTTCTGGCCTTTGCCCGCAAGCAGACCATCGCGCCCGAGGTACTGGACCTGAACGAAACCGTGGAAGGGATGCTCAAGATGCTCCGCCGGCTCATCGGCGAGGACATCGATCTTTCCTGGCGGCCCGGTCGAGGTTTGTGGCCGGTGAAAATGGACCCGTCTCAGATTGATCAGATCCTGGCCAATCTTCTGGTCAACGCCCGGGACGCCATCGGAGGGGTAGGCAAGATCACCATCGAGACGGGCAAGGCGGCCTTTGACGAGGCCTACTGCGCCGATCACGCGGGGTTTGTTCCCGGAGAGTTCGTGCTGCTG
>JBKHJD010000290.1:0-2748 GCA_046538315.1 Syntrophobacteria bacterium | reverse complement strand
GAACCGATGATGGCGCAGATTCGCAAGGAAGAAAGCCTCAGGCAGGTGGCCAACGTATCATGGCTGCCGGGCATTGTCGGGTATTCTCTGGCCATGCCCGATATCCACTGGGGCTACGGCTTTCCAATCGGCGGGGTGGCTGCGTTTTCCCTGGATGAAGGTGTGGTCTCTCCCGGGGGGGTGGGCTACGATATCAATTGAGGGGTGAGGCTCATGCGCTCCGGGCTGGAGCGTGGGGAGGTAATGGGCCGCACTCGGGAACTGGTCGACACCCTGTTCAAAAATATTCCCTGCGGGGTTGGCTCCAGGCGTAAAGATCTCAGGCTCTCATCGGCAGAGCTCCGGCGGGTGCTGCTCAAAGGCGCCGCCTGGGCGGTGAATCAGGGTTTCGGGCTTGAAGAAGATCTGGAGCATATCGAAGAGCATGGCTGCATCCCGGGCGCCGATCCGGATCTGATCTCTGACAGGGCCCTCGAACGGGGCAGGGCCCAGCTGGGTACCCTCGGGTCGGGAAACCATTTTGTGGAGATCGGCTACGTCCAGGAGATTTACGATGACATTGCTGCACGGGCACTGGGGTTATTCCCGGACCAGGTAACTATCATCGTGCATACCGGCTCCCGGGGCCTCGGCCATCAGGTCTGCGATGACTACATCAAGCTTCTCATGAAGAGCATGGCAAAGTTCGGCATCGAGTTGCCGGATCGCCAGTTGTGCTGCGCGCCTATTGACTCCAGCGAAGGCCGGCAGTACCTGGCTGCTATGGCCGGAGCCGCCAACTATGCCTTTTCAAATCGACAGCTCATCTTTCACTGGGTGCGGGAGAGCTTTGAGCGGGTCTTCAGCAAAAGTGCCCAGCAGCTGGGGATCAGGCTGGTATACGATGTCTGCCACAATATCGCGAAATTGGAAACCCACCGGGTGAAGGGCAGGGAAGTGGAAGTGTGCGTGCATCGCAAGGGGGCGACCCGGGCCTTTCCGCCGCATCATCCCCAGATACCGGTTACATACCGCGAGGTAGGTCAACCGGTGCTCATTCCGGGTGATATGGGGCGTTACTCATATGTCATGGTGGGTACGGAGCAGGCCATGGCAGAGACATTCGGCAGCACCTGCCACGGGGCCGGCCGGGTGATGAGCCGGCATCAGGCGGTGAAGGCAGCCAAGGGAAGGGCTATTGTGCGGGAGTTGGAGGATCAGGGAATTATCATTCGCAGTGCCGGAAAGGGCACGGTGAAGGAGGAGATTTCCGAAGCTTACAAGGATGTGAGCCAGGTAGTGGAAGCGGTCCAGGGTGCGGGGATCAGCAAAAAGGTGGCACGATTGCGTCCCCTTGGGGTGGTTAAAGGCTAGCGAGGCTGCACCCTCGAACCGACGACTGACCACCGCCGCACGTTTCAATACCGGTCTATAGAATGAATTCCCCGCCGGTTCCGGAAAGTGCAAACCGTACCAGCGAACCCTGTTGAACTGTACCAGTGAGCGGATTCCCCGCCTCGCTTCGAAAGCGGCACCGGGGTAGTTCAACACAGCGGGCTGGTCGCGCTGTGACGGGCACAAGAAAAGGTACACAGGAAGATGACAGCGGTGGAAGACAGAATTATTGAGGACATTGCTGCAGGCAAAGACATTTCTCTGGAAAGGGCGCTGCTGGTAGTCTCCGGGTTACAGACAGAAGGTGAAATCGCAGGATACATACGCAAATTGGACCAGATTCATGAGAGATTCATTCACAAGCTGGAAAAGAAAGTATCGACCAGCCTTTCAACGTTAAGAGAGTATATGCCCGGCCTCAGGGCGAAATTGCTCTTTGAGTATTTGTGGAATACAAAGCCCAGAAGATGCAATAGCAACTTTCTCCTGACACATGTAGTAGATGCCCAACTGGATCCTGATGTACATTGCAAGGTTGGTATGTGTATCGGCCTGACATCCCTCTATACAGTCCTTGGCCTGAGAGAAAATCTCAATCTTACCATTGTAAGCAACGATAGCCATATGCTGAACAGATTAAGGACGGCGGCAAAAATATACAACATAGAACATACAGATCCATTGGGTTTTGATTCCGAATTAGCGGATGATTCCTTCCATGAGCGTCCGCCTATCAGTCTGGTTGCCAATGTGCTCAATAGCCGCGGCCTGAGAGAGGAAAGGAAGGAAAACCTAGCCGAAGCTTTACGCAACTATAACAAAGCAATTGCTCTTAATCCCCACTATGCCAACGCTTACAACAATTGTGGAAATGTAAAATTAAAAGAAAAAAACTATCACGGAGCCATAGAAGATTATGACACCGCTATTGAGCTGAATGTGAAATTTGATCTAGCTTATTGCAACAGGGCAATGGCCAGACAGAAGCTGGGAGATTACTCTGGTGCACTACGTGACTATGGTAGGGCAATCGAGATAGAACCTCACTACGAGGAAGCATTGTACCATCGTGGTTTGCTGCGGGAAAAGATGGGAGATTTCACAGGCGCGGCAGACGATCTTGCCAGGGCAGCCGAGTTGAATCCAGAAGTCAAAGAGAAAATTACAAAATCCTATCTCCCGTCCAGTCAGCACCCATAGAAAAAACAGGGTGGGACCCTGCCTGCCAGAGCTGGTTCACACAAGCACCGTCGTACGGACGACAAAAAGACTGGTCAAGACAAACATTTTGCGCTAGCATTACCTATCCTGTACCTTACCACACAGAAGAAACTGCGAGAGCCCTTGCTCAAGGTTGCCCGGAAAGAATACTCC
>JBKHJD010000289.1:0-2789 GCA_046538315.1 Syntrophobacteria bacterium | reverse complement strand
GTTCAACCCTATCTGCAACGTCGATGGAGTCCGTATGGCAAGGGTATCACTTACAGAAGACAACCTAACGTTTCGCCGGCAAATCAAGGGGCTTCTATCTTCACGCTTTCCTTCTATGGAAGTTATGGAGGCAGGTCACGCAGGAAAAGCACTTGAAAAAATCGAGTCTTCTCCACCAGATCTCATCTTTATGGACATCAAGTTGCCAGGAGAAAGCGGCCTCGAGCTGACGAAAAGAATAAAAAAGCACTATCCTGAAATCTTTGTTATCATTTTGACCTCCTATGATTATCCCGAATATCGCGAGGCTGCTTATGAAAACGGTGCCGACTTTTTCCTCGTAAAGGGATCCACCACACTGGATGAGATCTCATCTCTGGTGAGATCGCTCCTTTCTCGGGAGCATACACGCCGCGAGCGGAACTGAGCCGGTATTGATTCCTGACGGAAGGGAATTTCTGCAAGCGCCAGGTTATTTTTGCTCCGGATGGACTGTAAAAAAATGAACATTGAACATCGAAAGTCCAACATCGAATGTTTAATGTATCAAAACTGCTGAAAAAACCGCGCCTTGGCCACGCTCTGGCTTGATTGAACGTAGTCGGTATCGGATGTTTGTTTTTCATTCAATGTTGGACGTTCGCTAGTTTGCAAAACAACGTTGCGCTTGTGGAGGAAATCCCCCACCCTGGTTATCTGGGAGGTTTGCATGAACAGGGCTGCTGTTACGCTTGCCAAATCCAGGTATGATGCGGTTATTTTTGACCTCGACGGTGTTGTCACCAAAACCGCTACCGTGCATGCTGCGGCGTGGAAGGAACTGTTCGATCAATACCTCGAGGAGCGCGGCTCCCGGGAGAACAAGGACTGGGAACCTTTTGACGTTGAGGATGACTACCGCCGGTACGTGGATGGTAAGCCCCGCTATGAGGGTGTGGAAAGCTTTCTCAAATCCCGCGGCATAGAGCTTCCCCGGGGCAGCCCCGATGACGGCCCGGACAGGGAAACCGTGTGCGGCCTGGGCAACAGGAAAAACGAACTGTTCCATGAGCGGCTGAAAAAGCAAGGCGTAGAGCTCTATGCCTCTACCATAGATCTCATCCACCAGCTCAGGTCGAAAACATTCAAAACGGCCGTTGTCTCATCCAGCAAAAACTGCTCTGCAATACTGGATGCCGCAGGCAAGACCGATCTTTTCGATGTAAAGGTGGACGGCGTGGACGCCGAGCAGCTTGAGTTCAAAGGCAAGCCTGCTCCTGACATCTTTCTGGAGGCTGCCCGGCGGCTGGGGGTCGATCCCGAACACGCAGTCGTTGTGGAGGATGCGATGGCCGGTGTCGAGGCCGGGTACCGGGGCAACTTCGGCTGTGTCATTGGTGTGGACAGGTCCGGTGAGGCCGCAGCCTTGAAAGACAGCGGGGCTGATCTGGTGGTTTCGGACCTCCAGCAAGTAACAATCAAGGAAGCGTCGGCCCCACAAACAAGCATGGATGCTCTTTGCTCGGCTCTGGAGTGCAGAGATGAGATCGAGCAGAGCGTGCAAGGCAGGCGCCTTGCGGTCTTTCTGGACTACGACGGCACCCTGACCCCCATCGTCGAAAGCCCCCAAAAGGCATTTCTCTCCCAGGACATGCGTCGCACTGTGAGGAACCTTGCAAATGGATGCACCGTGGCGGTGATAAGCGGCAGGGATCTTGATGACGTCCGGGAACGGGTGGGAATCGAAAACATCTTCTATGCAGGTAGTCATGGCTTCGACATCGCCGGTCCCGAGGGCTGGGAGGTGGAAGCCCAGCAGGGACTGGACTTTCTTCCTGTGCTCGACCGGGCCGAGCAACGCCTCCGGCATGGGATTGACACGATCGCCGGGGCCCTGGTGGAACGCAAGAAGTTTTCTGTTGCAGTGCACTACCGTAAGGTGCAAGCGGCGCAGATCCAAGCAGTGGAACAGGTTGTCGATCAGGTGAACGCAGAGTTTCCGCAATTACGAAAGTCATACGGCAAGAAGGTCTATGAACTCCAGCCCGAGATAGGCTGGAACAAGGGCAAGGCCCTGCTCTGGTTGCTCGAGGAGCTGGAACTGGACAGACCTGATGTCCTGCCGCTCTATATCGGCGATGATATTACCGACGAGGATGCATTCGAGGTGCTGAGGGACCGTGGTATCGGCATCGTTGTCGGTGAGGAGAGCCGATCCACAGCGGCTCGATACACCCTAGCGGATCCGGAAGATGTCCGGGAGTTTCTCCAGGCTCTCTCCTCCCTCCTGGAAGAACCGGGAAACACATGACACTGTGGGCGCGTACAGATACCGGAGACAAGGCGGCTCTTAACGGGCCAAGGAGGAGGCTGCGAAACCGCGAGCAATTGAATCCGCCTGAAGGCGGCTTCGAAATGTAAGAAAAATACTCGATTTCATTGAGATCTTTTATTATACAACGGATTACTGACAACGGACAACTGACTTTACTGAGGTGACAATGCTTACCCGTTGGATTCCATGGAAGTTCCTTGTCAAGAGGGCCGCACACTCCTACAGGGTCATCGACCCATTTACCCTGCTGGCACGCCTGCGCCGCTTCGCCCAGCCTTCCGAAGTGCAGGAGCCGATAGAATTGCTGCGGGCAGGTATTGTGTTCCACGCGCGGGGGCTCATCAATACAAAAGCCATACAACACAATGTCGACTGGATATGGCCCTACTGGGTGGAAAAGCAATTCAATCCCAATGATGTTTCTTTTATTCCCAGAGCCTTTTCCTTCAGCCATGTGAACCTCACCCATAGAAAC
>JBKHJD010000288.1:0-2804 GCA_046538315.1 Syntrophobacteria bacterium | reverse complement strand
GTACTGGCTCGGCTTTCCGGCAGACTTGGACCAGGTGGCGAGCTTTATAACGGAGGTTGCCGCGGTGAGAGAATTGATTGAAAGGATGGCAAAAGCACTGGCCCAATATCCAGACGAGGTGGCGGTAAGGGAAATCGCCGGACACCAAACGTCAGTTATTGAATTGAAGACCGCCAAGGAAGATCTCGGCAAGGTCATCGGCAGACGAGGGCGCAATGCCCAGGCGATGCGGACGATTTTGAACGCCGCCTCCACAAAGCTCAACAAGCATGTGGTCCTCGAGATTGTCGAGTAGAACACCGCAGTAATTTCCTCTGCTGCCCCGTTGTTCCGGCCCTGGAGCAAAGCTTATGTCTGAGGTCAGGCCTCCCTGTTTCGGCATCCCTGATCAGTGCATGCCGGTGGATGAAAACGGAGTCATCCAGCCACAGGAAAACTGCCGCCCCTGCCCTCACTTACGAGAGTGTTTGAGAGCAGCAATCGCGGCCAGAGGCGGTGTACAAAAGGTCAGATCAGCCGGAAACTCCCTCGACAATGAAACCAGGGAACCCGGCGGCATCGTGGGTGCCATCCTGCGCTGGTCTGCAAGAAAACACGCCGCCCAGAAAAACGGCACAAGCTGACGCCCCTTGCAAACCTTTCCTGACATACATTATTGCCCACGGGCCGGGGACTGCACCGAAGCCCCGGCGTTGCTCGTTGTTCACCAGGGTGCCATTGGGGACTTTATCCTCAGCCTCCCCGCCCTCGAGGCGTTGCACCGCCGCTTTCCCCAGGCTGGCTTCATCTTTGTCGCAAGACCTCACATTGTCCAGATCATACGCCGTCGGCCTTATTTTCGCGCTGTGCTCGATTGCAGCTCCATCCGCTGGGTGCCCCTCTACCAGACAGGAGGCAGGCTGGCCTCCGCCGTGCTGCAATCGCTGGCTCCTGTAGAGAGCATTTTCGTTTTTGGCCGGGTTTCCAGCCAGGTGCTAGCCGATAATCTCGGCAACAACCTGAGCAAAGCCTTTTTCCGGCTTGACCCTTTCCCTGATCCACACCTGGGTCTGGGGGTTAGTGAATACCAGTGCCGTCAGCTCCACAAACTGGGAATCCCTGCCATACCCCCTCCTGTCCCGGTTATTGCGCCTTCACATCACGATGTTCTGGAAGCCCGTGGCTTTCTGCGGAGGAATCTTGGCCCTGACCGCCGCCTCGTGCTCCTGCATCCAGGAAGTGGCGGCCGGAGAAAATTGTGGTCATCCTCCGGATGGCTTGGTCTGCTCCACAGGCTTGTGGGAAAACCTCATCTGCGCCCCGGCCTGCTTCAAGGGCCTGCGGACGCCGACATGGTCGAGGCCCTGCGTGCCCACTTTGAGGACACCTCCCTCATCCACGTGGAAAACTGGCCCCTCGGCCAATTGGCCGCACTCATATCCCATGCCGCTCTTTTCCTCGGGAATGATTCAGGAATCAGCCATCTTGCAGCCGCTTGCGGCATTCCGACCATAGTCCTTTTCGGTCCTACCGGCTCACGAATCTGGGCTCCGCCAGGGCCACGTGTGACAGTTATTCGCTGGCAAGACGGTCATCTGAAAGCGGACGCTTCGGCGGCAACAGGCGAGACTTCTCGAGTCCCTGAACTGGACGTCATATGGCATCAGGTGAAGAGATGGGTGCAAACTGAAAATCTCGACGACAAGAACTAATCCTCTCGGCAGGAATCTCCCTCGTGTGCTTACGGTTTCATCGTTATAGACGTAATATGCGCTTCCCGCTTACGCGCCTTCCCCGGATTTGGCTTCGACTTTTTTCCTTCTCCGGACCACCTTCTTCTTGCCGGCTTTGGCAGCCGCTTCAGACGCTGCTCTGGCCTGGCGGGCTTCCTGCAACCACTGTCCCAGACCGAGCGTCTTCGCAGTCTTTCGGCGCTTGGCGGTCAAAGATTTGGCTGACAGCGGCTGCCGCGCAGAAAATCCCCACTTTTTGCGGTACTCTCGGGGTGTCATCCCAAATTTTGCAAGAGTGCGTGCAGTCAGCTGCTTGTACTTCTTGCCATCTTCAAGGTTGGTAATGTAGTTGCGCTGGATGGAGTTCATCGGATTGGCCCTGAGCTGGGCAAGCGCGTCCTCTTCTTTCGTCTCAACGACCCCTCCTTTTTCTTCAACAGCCTTGACATGGCTCAAGGCTTCAAAGGTTTTCCGGAGCGCTGCATCCATTTCATCGGAAGACATTTTTGAATGGGACGCCTGCGCTGCTACGATCTCAGCAGCCATTTCTGTTAAACTTTTTGCCATTGCTTGCTTCTCCTTTTATCTTGCTACCATTAATAATTTTAAAATAACGTAGGAAATGGCGATTGTCAACAGCCATTCGCTATAAACGAACTGACAAGTTGGCAAGCTGCCCGCGTCTCTTCTCAATTGCTCAGTTGCTACTCTATTGGTGCTCCATTGTCTGTAACCATCGTGTCTTTTAACTCTATTGAAAACTGCAAATGTCTCCGGAACAATCCACGGCAGGAAACTTCCGGTGCTTTCCGGGTACGTTCTCGGGCTGTTTTCTTTGACAGGTGATACGCACTCAAAGACCGGTTGACTGTCCAGGCAGGCCATTTCTTTGCGATGCCCGGATAATCGCCACCTCTTGTTGCGATTTCTGTAACCGGCCACAGGTGTGAAAAAGATTGAACGCCCTGGCGATTCAAAAGCCTGCACCGTAAACGCGGCAAGGGCGCTCGGAAAATTTCATGGTTTTGGACTTTCCAACGGGTGCATTCCCTGTTTGTCCGAGATGATCAGGGGCCTCGCTGGTTGGACTCT
>JBKHJD010000287.1:0-2806 GCA_046538315.1 Syntrophobacteria bacterium | reverse complement strand
AGTCAGAGGTGACTGAACGTCTTCTTTCCCGCTCCAGCGGAACTGTAGCTTACATTATGAAAAATCTCCAAAAAACGTCCATAGGTTATAGAGAGTATTTTACCTGGAAATATCCTTTACTGGTAAGGAGAACAGGTGGACCCAGAGGGGTTCCAATTTTCCGCTTGCCTCCAGCTTCTGGGTGCCCTAGACTAGTATGTATGCGGAAGTCCTGGGAAACATTGCAGGTAGAATCTGCTAGCCGTCGGAGGTGGAGCGGCCGACAGTGCGTCCTGACAGGAGTGGCGCCGGGTGAATTGAAAGGGCGGAGGATCCGACCATGGTGGACAAAAAGCGCATTGTCATAGCCGAGGATCACAGGATACTCAGGGAAGGATTGCGAGCGCTGTTGACCTCGGATTCCGGCTATCAGGTTGTGGGTGAGGCGGCGGACGGCCTGGAGGCTATCCGTTGTGTGCGAGAGACGGATCCCGACCTCATTTTGCTGGACCTGGCCATGCCCAGGTTGAACGGCCTGTCTGCCATCAAGGACATCAAAAAGCTCTCGCCGGAAACGAAAGTTCTGGCCTTGACAGTACACACCAATGAGGAATACATCCTCGAGGCCTTTCAGGCGGGGGCTGAGGGATATTGCCTGAAGGATGCCGGACGCTCCGAATTGCTGTTGGCAATAGAAAACGTTTTCTCCGGAAAGCCTTACCTGAGTCCAGCAGTCTCGGAAAAGGTGTTGGAAGGCTATCTGGAGGGAAGGAAAAAGATAAAATCCGATCCGTTGTGGGACAGTCTCACCCGGCGCGAGAGAGAGGTACTGAAGCTGGTGGGAGAAGGGCACAGAAACAGGGAGATTGCCGACTATCTTTGTATCAGCGTGAAGACAGCAGAGAAGCACCGGGCCAATATCATGAAGAAACTGGATCTCCACAGCGCAGCGGAACTGACAGCCTATGCCATTGAGAAGGGTCTTGTCACGAAATAACCCCTCATTTACAGGGCCATATTGCCCGGACGAGGGTTCCCGTTCCCTTCGTGGAACTGATCATTAAAGATCCGCCACCAAGCTCTGTTCGCTCTTTCATGCTGGCCAGACCCATGCCCCCTCTGACATCTTGCCTGGGAACCACTCCTTGCATGTCGAAGCCCCTGCCGTTGTCTTGAACAGACAACTCCAGCCTGTGGCCTTCCTTGCGCAGGGAAATCGCCACGAAATCTGCCTCGCTGTGTTTGGCGATGTTGTTCAGGCATTCCTGCAGAACCCTGTAGATTACGATTTTCAAAGGCTCGGCCACTTCGTTTTCTTCAAGCTCGATTCTGGTTTCGATCCGGATGCCTGAATAGAGCCTCTGAAACTCACGGCATAACCAGCGTACAGTAGCCAGGATGCCCAGATCATCCAGAATCGGTGGTCGTAAGTTTGCGCAGATCCGCCGACTCTCCTCCACAGTGTTCCGAACCATGGAGATGACATCTTCCAGCTGCCCGGATTGAATCGCAGGTCCGGAGGAGAGCGTTTCTTCCAGGCTGTATATAATGGCACTGAGGTTTGCGCCGACGCTGTCGTGGAGCTCCTGGGCTATGAATTTCCTTTCTGTTTCCTGGGCCTCGAGGAGCTTTGTTGAAAGAACCCGAAGCTGCTTCTCCGATTCGCGCAGCGCCTTCTCGGCGTCTTTGCGTCTGGTGATGTCCTCCACCATGTGGATGGTCAAATGGCCTGAACCCTCAGTGTCGTGCAAGGGAGAAACCGTCAAGCGGATCCACAGGCAGTGACCGTGCTTGTGGATGCACTGACTCTCGAGCTGGTAATGCTGGCGTTTTCCCGAGGCCAGTTCCTGGTAGAGGTTTCTGTTGTCGTTGACCCTGTCCGGATGCAGGAGAGTATCAAAGCTCATGCTGCAAAGATCTTCTTCGCTGTAGCCGAGCATTTTTCTCAGCGCCGGATTACACCCTACGATTCGCCCCACACTGTCCACAAGGGCTATGCCGATGGCGGCTCCCAGAAAGATGCCCCGGAATCGTTCTTCGCTTTCTCCCAACGCCTGCAGTGTTCTCGCATGCTCGACGGCATAGCGAATGGAACGCTCCAGAAGATGGCTGTTGATGTGGGCCTTTTCAAGGTAATCGGCGGCGCCTGCCTGCATTGCTTTCAGGTCCACATCGTGGTCTCCTTGTCCTGTCAGCAAAATTATCGGCGACCTGCACCCATCCAGGTGCAGCTCGCGCATAAGCTCCAGGCCGTTACGCTCACCGAGGCGATAGTCTATCAAGTAGACATCGTATTCGGCCTGCCTTGCCGTTTCCACTGCGCCCGCATAGGTGGAAGCCCAGTCCAGCGTGAATTGTCGCCACTCCGTTTCAGAGAGCAGATCCCGGATGATCACATAATCATCCTCATCATCCTCGACCAGAAGTACTCTGAGCACTCGGGGTTTCATCGGTATCTCCCGTTCTTGCCCTCCCGGTGCTTTCAGAGGCAGCAGGCTTTGCCTGAAGCACTTGCACAGGGACAAGGGACGGCAGGGATCTCTGTCCGTGCCTGAGGTGTTTTATCCCCCATTCCCTATCTCCTCGTCGCATCACTACAGAGCGCGGCTCTGATATGGAGAAATGCCGACCAGCCTGTGTCCTTCACGCTCCCTCCGGAAATTTCTGTTTCACCGGCAGGGTAACAGTGAACGTGGACCCCAGTCCCGGAGTGCTTTTCGCGGTTATGGTGCCTCCGTGGCGCTCTGCGATCTTTCGACAGATGGCCAGACCGATGCCGGTCCCCTCGTATTGGGACCGTCCGTGGAGGCGTTGGAAGGGCATGAAG
>JBKHJD010000030.1:0-13149 GCA_046538315.1 Syntrophobacteria bacterium | reverse complement strand
AAAGTAAGGTGTGCGTAGAATACTTTTCAAATCCACCTGGCTCTGGCCCCAGAATGAGAGCAGATCCTTGACGTGGAGGATGCCGATAATGTTGTCCATGTTGCCTGAATAGACAGGAATGCGTGAGTGGCCTTCTTCGATGATCAGCTTGAGCAATTCTTCAACAGAGGTCTTTGCGCTGGCAATAACCGCATCGGTACGGGGCACCATGATTTCCCGGGCCACCGTATCCCGGAAAGAGAAAATGCTCTGGAGCATTTCGCCTTCATCCTCACTGATCAACCCCTTTTCTTCGCCGGCATCGATGAGCTCCTGGATTTCTTTTTCGATATCGGAGGGTGAGGACTTTTTGAGGTGGCGGAATTTCAAGAAGAAAGCGATTTTACGCCAGAAACCTTTTCTCGGTCCTTCTTCCAAGAGACAAAGAATCTCCTTGCATGCGAGGGAAAACCCTCCCTGGCCCCGAGCTTTCCCCCTGAACTGAAGCAGTGGTGTAATCCTAACAGCCTCCCGGTCCCTTTGTCAAACACAATTGAACGTCAAAGCCGAGAGACCGTCTGGGACTACTCGGGCATATTCTCAAAGCGATACGCCAGGAGCTTGCCAGCGAGCTTTGCTGCAAGGAAATCGGGGGCAATATTCCCGGGCTGGGGGCAGAGCTCCATGATGTCAGCTCCCACGAGATGCCGCCTTCGGCTCACCAGCCGGATCAGACGGAGAACATCGTACCAGGAAAGTCCACCAGGTTCAGGGGTGCCCACAGCAGGCATGGATGCCGGATCGAATACATCGAGATCAACGGTCAGGTAAACCTGGGGAAGCAAGTGGCCAACCACCTCCTCCTGCCAGTCCTGACGCTTGTGGAGTTCTCCGGCATAAAAGATGGGAAGCTGCCGATTCCGGGCCCAGAGGTGCTCCTCCAGGCTAAGGGAGCGAACACCAACCGGGACCACTTGTCCGTACTTGGCGGCAAGGCGCATCACGCAGGCATTACTGTACTCTGTACCCTGATAGGTCTTGCGCAGGTCAGCATGGGCGTCCAGTTGCAGGATAGAAAAGCCGTCTACTCGTCCAGCCACTGCCTGAATTATGCCCAGGGAAAGCAGGTGTTCGCCTCCGAGCATCAATGGGAACAGACCACAATCGAGCGCCTTTTCACCGATGGCCCGGACTCGGGCTACCATAGACTGCGGGCTGCCCGCATCCACCTCCACTTCTTCCAGTGTGGCAATACGCGCGCCGGAGAGTTGCTGGCCGGTTTCTTCATCAAAGAGCTCCAGCTGTTGGGAGGCGCGCAAAATAGCGGCGGGTCCCTGGCGAGTGCCGGACAGATACGTGGTGGTCCCGTCGTAGGGGACCGGGATAATGAGGACCCTGGCGCTTTCCAGATCTGGAGCCGCGGCTTCCCGTCCAGCGAAACACGCCGATCCCGCTGCCAGCGTCTCGAAAGATGGCAGGTCTTTGCCGTGCTCTGGGCTCATAGACATGCAACCGGCGCCTCTTCAGTCAACTCTGTTGTTGCACAAGGCCTCATCGGGAAACTCGTGTACGAGCACTATGCGAAGGGTTTTCCGTAGCTCTTGCCTTCCGAACGTCCAGCGGTGCATTCGAGCACATGGAGCCACGCATGGCTGCCAGCTTGCGGAACAACACAATTGGAGACCGTTTTCCTCTGGACCTTTTTGCAACGCTAGAGTCAATGTTCCAGGCGATGCCGGTCTTGTTGAACGATATGGGCCGATCCTTTGATGCTTCTCGGGAACTCCACACCCCTGTCCAGCAGTTTGACTTCACTTTTTTCAACGGCAAACATCCTGTTCACATGGGAGATGGCCCGGTCTGCATCGAAGTCCTTGCAGGAAAAGATGTCCAGGCTCAGGTAGTCCTTTTCAGGGAAGGTGTGAATACTGATATGACTTTCAGCAATCAGGACAAAGCCTGAAATACCCCAGTCCTCCGGATTCTTTGCGTCGTAGCGAAAGACATAAGGGGGCATGATTTTGGTCATCTTCATATGGGAGGGATACTCGCTCAAGAAGTTGTAAATCAGAGAGAAGTCCTCCAGCCGCTGGCGGTCACAGCCGTAACCGTCCACCATCAGGTGCATGCCAAAACCGTATTCAGGCTTTTTCAATTTCGCCACCTCCTTTTAGTGCTGAGATTGGTTGTACTAAACAGGGCCCCTCCGGGAGCGCTCGGATACCTGCTCGTTGTTTAGTCCAGCTAAAAAACCGGAGGAGAAACAATCCAGAGTAATGTAGCTACATTTTTCCCAGTATTCTCCAATTGATGTTCTAGATGCGCGGGAAAATAGAAACAATCTCCTTTTTTCATTCGGTAACACACCTTGTCAATCCATACCGTTACCCTTCCCTGGAGCAGAAAACCAAATTCCTCGCCCTCGTGACCGGAATGGGTCTCGGTGAAAGTTCCCGGGTCCAACTTCACCAGCACAGGATCCATGAGCCGACTCTGGGCGCTCGGCACAAGCAGTTCCACCCGCATGTGGTCGGTGGATGTGGAACTCAGGACCCTGGCGTTCTTGTCAAAGAGCACCTTTTCGTGCTTGATGTCCCGGAAAAAATCAGCCAGTTCTTCACCCAGGACATCAAGGATGCCCTTCAGGGTGACAATGGAAGGTGAGGTGAGGTCCCTTTCCAGCTGACTGATGAATCCCTTGGTCAAGTAGGTGCGGTTTGCAAGCTCCTCCTGCGTGAGATTGTTAGCCTTGCGTAATCTCCTGATCTTTTCACCAAATTTCAGGCTTGGATGCATTGTTTATAATTACTAAACATAAAGTTTAATAAAGAACGTTTCTTATAATAGGTCACACTCTTTTTGTCAAGTACTTTTTTCTTATTGTTCATGTGGTTTTTCCGACCGGAGTGATCGGGGAAAGAGAAGAACAGCCCTGGCATGGAAAGGCGTATACCTACACCATGGGCCTTGAGCTTGGAGTTGATAGGGGAGAGTCTGTCAGGTGGGCATTTTCGTCTGCCGTGCAGATCTGGTCGCCGCCCCTCTGTTTAGCAAGGTAGAGAAACCGATCGGCAGCTCCCAGCAGGCTTTCAAGATCTTTTTCCAGAGTCTTTATGTTCCCTTCCAGCTTGGCTACGCCTATGCTCAGGCTGGTAAACCCGGGGTCGCTCTCATTGAATTTGTTTCGCAGGCGTTCTGCCACCATCATTGCCTGCTCGTGGTTGGCGTGGGGGATAATAACGGCAAACTCGTCACCGCCGTATCGATAGACCGAGTCAACGTTATTGCGACTATAGTAGTTCATTATCCGGGCCAGTTCCTTGAGCACCTTATCCCCTTGCTGGTGGCCGAACTTGTCATTGTATCTCTTGAAATGATCAATATCGATCAGCAGGAGGAAAAGCCCGTAATGCTGTCTGACAGCACGGCCTGCTTCACGTCGCAGATTCTCATCGAAGTAACGGCGATTGTAAAGGCCGGTGAGACCGTCACGGATGGAGAGCCTTTTGAGTTCGTCGCGAAGGCGACGCTCGCGCGTAATCCGATTGATTTTCGCTTCCAGCTCATTGAGATTGAGGGGTTTGCAGATGAAGTCATTGGCGCCAACTGCGATGACGTCGGTATACTTGTATTTTGTCTGATAAGCAGTCACCGCAATCACGTCCACATCGTCGAACTGATCCTTGATTTGTTTTATCAGCTCCAGACCATCCATACGGGGCATGCTGAGGTCTGCTATGACGATATCATAATGCTTTTTCGTCAGCTCCTCCAGGGCATCGACGCCGTCAACTGCAGTGGAGCTCCAGTGCCCCAGATGGGTGGTTATCACTTCGTGAAGCAATTCCCGAATCTCGGGGTCGTCATCCACAGAAAGAATGAAGTGCGGAGTACCGCTTTCGTCGTGCATTTAACCTCCGCTGTGAACTCAGAGCCTGCACATAAATTCCTATAATCTTTCCTATATAGCCCAGAACCCGGGATTTTACAACTGCATTTTTGCAAAAAGTCTCCCCGTCCCAGGTCTTTGGCCCGGGTTTTCCCGGGAAAGGCGGAGACGCCGGTCGGTCTCCGGCCGGTGTGCCCGGAGTCGCATATAGTTGACCGGCGCGAGCAAATTTTGCTAAAAGATGATAATAAGGCAGGGCGCAAGAGGTCCTGCTCCTGCAGTGCACGTGTGCGGCGGTAAGCTGACGGAGAAAGCGACCCATGGCTTTGATCACAATAATATACAAGAGAGGCAATGAGCTGGCGGCTCGGCTGGGAGCGGAAATGGAGCAGTGGTTCAGGCAGCGAGGTGTGGATGTTTTTCTCCGTGAAAACGTCGGCTATACCCGGGGGGAACAGACGAAACCACATGAGCTTGCCTTACAAATACCACCAGACAGCCTGGCTGTGGTAGTTTTGGGTGGAGACGGGACTCTTCTGAGCGTTGCCCGATTCCTGCAAGACAGGACTGTTCCCTTGCTCGGGGTAAACATCGGGGGGATGGGGTTCCTCACCGAGGTGAGTATGGAAGACCGTTATCGCTTCCTGGAGGACATTCTGGCCCAGCGCTTTGAGATAGAAGAGCGCATGCGTCTGCATGCTTCGATATTCAGGGCCGGGGAATGTTGTGCCAGTAGCACCGTTCTCAATGATGTGGCCATCAACAAGGCAGCGCTTGCCCGAATCGTTGATCTGGAGGTGACCATTGACGGCCTCTACCTGACAACCTACCGGGCTGATGGGCTGATTGTTGCAACCCCCACCGGGTCCACAGCCTACAACCTCTCCGCTGGTGGCCCCATTGTTTTTCCTACGGCGACGGCCGTTATCCTGACACCTATCTGCTCGTTTACATTGACAAATCGCTCTATTGTTCTGCCGGGTGCTGCCCATGTGGAAATCACAGTGAGTCTCAAGGCGTCGGACGTTACCCTGACCTGTGATGGTCAGATGGGATGCCAATTGCAGCCGGGTGATCTGGTGAGCATCAAGCGGGTGCCCCAGCCCCTGCGGATGGTCAAGGCTCGCCAGGAAGACTATTTCACCATTCTCAGAGACAAGCTGAAATGGGGACAACGCTGACCGTGCAGCCTCGGCACGAACAACCTGGGGAGGTCAAGTCCTTCGATTCATAAATTCGATGGCGAATTTAGTCCCTCAGGACTCAGTACTGAGGAAGCGGTTCAAAGATTTGGCCTTCCGCCCGAGAAAAAGACTCTTGCGTTGGACAGGGTGGTGTGGTAGCAGTTCAGGGCGTCGGCTCGGGCCGGGGGCAAACACGTACCGGGTCTGCATGCATTTCTCCTGGCCTGGTGGGGATGAGAGGAAAGAGGGATATGGTCGACATCGCTCCCTTCAGAGGACTGCTCTATAACCAGAGACTGGTGCCTGACCTGAAAGCGGTGATCACTCCTCCGTATGACGTGATCTCTCCCGAGGAACAGGAGATGTACCATCGGCGGCACCCGTATAATATGATTCGCCTGATTCTGGGCAAGCACGAGCCCGGTGACAATGAGCACAATAACTGGTGCACGCGGGCGGCTGCAACCCTGCATGCCTGGCAGCGACAGGGAGTGCTGGTCCGCGAGCCCCAGCCGGTCCTCTACGATTATGAGATTGAGTATCGCGAGCCCCCCAATCTGCTCAAGACCCGGCAAGGTTTCTTTTGTGTGGTAAGGCTGCAAGAGTTTTCGGATGGCTCGGTGCGTCCTCATGAACGCACCTATGAGGCGACCAAGTCAGAACGCCTGAAACTGATGTCCGCCTGCGGCGCCAATCTGAGCCAGATCTTCTCTCTCTATGCTGATTCGGCCCGGGTGGTGAGCTACTACCTCAGGCAGGGACGGGAAGACAGCCCGGTCTTCGATTTTACCGACAGCGCCGGTATCCACCACCGCATGTGGCGGGTAACCCGAACGGACATAATTCACAAGGTGGCAGGAGCGCTGAGGGACAAGCCGCTTTTCATCGCCGATGGTCATCACCGCTACGAAACAGCCCTGGCTTACGAGAGGCTCATGAGGCAGAAATACCCAGACAGGGGCTCGCAGCAGGCCGCCTTTCGCTATACGCTCATGTACCTGTCCAACATGAACCATACCGGGTTGACTATTCTGCCCACCAACCGGGTGTTTGTCCGTCTGCCGCAGTTCCAGATGGATTCTTTCCTGAGGAAAGCCGCCGAATACTTCGAAGTGGTGGGCTTTCCCTTTGATGCCGCCAGCCGAAACCATGTACTGGAAACATTTCTCTCAGCCCTGCGCTCGGCCGGGGATCGTCATTTCATTGGCGTCTATGAGGCCGGCGCAGGTCAGTTTGTGCTCCTGCGGCTGCGGAGCCGCGTTGACCACCAGGTATGGCGCGGTTATCTGCCGGAGCCTTTACAGAAGCTGGATGTGGTGGTGCTCACCGAATTGATCTTGAAGCGCCTTCTCAATATCGACTCCCAGATGCTCAATGATGAAAAGAGGATTCTCATTCGTCACAATGCCTGGGAGGCGATAGAGCAAGTCGACCGCGGGCTTTTTCACGTTGCCTTTCTTCTCAATCCTACGAGAATAGAGCAGGTGCAAGAGGTAGCCAGTTCCGGACTGATCATGCCGCACAAGTCCACCTATTTCTATCCGAAGGTGATGAACGGCTCTGTGCTGAACCTTCTGGACCCGAACGAGGATGTGTCTCTCTGACGCTGCACTCCTCCGAGATGGAGAGACCCTGGATACCTTTTTCCAGGGACATTTAAAGATTATCCAGCCCAAAAGCGGCTACCGCTTTTCCATGGATTCCGTGCTGCTGGCAGGGCTGACGCGCGTTCGCCCGCAGGAACGGGTCGTGGACCTTGGAACCGGCTGCGGGGTTGTTCCACTGCTGCTGGCTTATCGGCGATCGGCAGCAAAGATCACCGGGGTTGAAATCCAGGAGTCCCTTGCTCGGATCGCCGAGCGCAACGCTGGAATCAATAGGCTTTCTCACCTGATATGCATTGTCCGCGGAGACCTCCGAAGGATGCGTAAAGACGTGTTGGACACAGAGGTGACGCTGGCGGTGAGCAATCCTCCCTATCGTGAACTCCACAGCGGCCGCCTGAACCCTGACGCGGAAAAGGTGATAGCTCGCCATGAAGTGCTGGCCACTCTGGGCGATGTCGTTCAGGCAGCCGCGCGGCTCCTGCCGCAACGGGGCAGGCTGGCGCTCATCTATCCGGCTCGCCGGCTCCCTCATCTGCTCGGGGAATTGAGCCGAAGGAGATTCGCGCCCAGGCACCTCACCCTCATCCACACCACCCTGGACTCACCTGCCAGGCTGGTACACCTGGAATCGGTATACGGCGGAGGAGAAGAATTGCACGTAGGCAAACCCTTTGCGATTTACCAGAGCAAAGGCACCTACACCGATGAAATGGCTGCTATGTACGGGGATGCTCCTGGAGTGTCCTGAGGAGGTTCTCCAGGGCCTGACGGAGGTCGAAATCCGATATGGTTTCAAGCAGACTCTGCTGCTCGGCACTGAGGGGAGGTGCTTTTCCAGGGGCTCGAGGCGGCCGGGATACCTTGGGTGCGGCGGCGGGTCCGGACGGCGGCCGTGATGGTGTATCCAGAGGTCCTTGGCGGAAGCGGATTTCTTTGATCTCTGCAAAGGCGAGGCAACTGTTCAACCTGTGCCGGAGCTCCTCACCCAGAAAACGCAGGTGGCTGAGCCACACTGGATTCTCCACTTTCACCTGGAGGATACCGTTTCTAAAAGACTCAGGTTGAGCCTCTCTGGCAATCTGGATCCCCACCACCTCCTGCCATCGTAGCAGCGGCAAGGCGGCCTTCAAACGCTCCTGCCACTCGGGATCAGCCAGGAGTTTATTGACAACAGTAGCAATGTGTTCGGGTTTTTTCCTGTTCACTGGATTACCTGGCTCCTTTGGGCTGACTTTTACCCATACTTGAGAAGCAGCTCCGTTGGATACGCGGCAGCGGAGGACGTCGTGGCTCTTCTTCGTTCCAAGGCTCCCGGCACCAGTAGTGTCCGTTGCGTGTTGTCCGTTGTCCGTTGTCAAGGACGGAAAAGAAGGGGTAGTTAAGTTACATAACGGAAAAAAAGTTCCAACCAACTCGTCTCTGAGCTGAGCCTATGAAAACAGTAATGCAACGGACGACTGACGACGGACTACTGACTTTACTCTCGGTCACTGAGAAGAGCCACCACGGCCTCCGGATGGGTATGCGACCACGGTGTCACGTGCGTCCCAGTGTCAGGGCCAAGGGGGAGGCTGCGAAACCGCGAGCACCTGAGCCACCTTTGATTGAGCCCGTGGTTCCAGCAAAGCCCAGCATGAAGATTTGGTCCTTTCTCAAAGCCGACACTGCCATAAATGGTGCGAATTGCTCGTGGTGGAGCAGCCTCCCCCTTGGCCCATTAAGCGTGTCAGCTGTCCTTTGGGGTCCGGAAGTATGTTCATCCGGTTTCGACCGAGTTCGGCCCCGCTCTCCTCCTCACAGATCGTCGGATTGGAGAATTTCCAGAAAATCTTCCTCACCGCAGTCTTTCAAACGATCCCACCGGTCTCTTTCACCCTCGTCCACCAGGACCTGGTACTCCTGCGGATCGTATGGTCCATTCAGTTCCGCCAGCCAGAATTTCCCGGCAAGCCGGAGTTCTTCGAGGTATTCCAGAACGATTTCCTCCGCTTCTTCAGAGTCGTCGGCTTGAAGGACAAAAGGAGCGGTCAGGTGCTCAGCATCCCCCACCTGGTAAGCAAGTGTGACCTCAAAGATATAGAGACCCTCGTCAAGATCGAAGTCCATGGGCAAACTCCTTTCCCCGTACTCGGGCTTGTTGCCCTCGGCGCCCAGGTCCTTCGTTGATAGCACCTGTGCCAGCAAGTGCTATCTTTGCTGGACGGAATCGCCGCAGAAAATTTCGAGCAAAGGCATTCGCCAGCGCGAATCTGCTGGCCGGGACGAGGTTAACTATAATAGAGACGGTGCTTCCGTCAAGGGAAATTCGTGCCTCTCCGGGTGTTTAGGTCGCAGGCGGAGATCCTGCAGGTGGGAGAGGAATTCATTTTTGCAGCGTCTCCGTATTTTTATTTGCGATCCATAGGAAATCGTGCTACATAAGAAACAGTCGAAAAAGCGGTCGTACAGTAAAAGGGAAAGAACTCTGAGTTGCAACCCCCGCCGTGCAGGTAGCATGGGAGGCTCCACTAAAGAACAGCTTGAGCTCCTTGAACAGAAGATCAGATTCGCACTCCGACCCCTCATCAACACCATCAATACCTCGGGAATGACCAGGGAGCGCCGGATCGAACTGGATGCCCTGCTCCTTGAAATTTCCACCCTCCAGCAGAACGTTGAAGAGCACATCGAAAGAGAAGGGTCAACGGAAAGCAGGACCCGCCTGGCTGTCCTGGTCGATCACCTCTATTCTTTGATCAAGGGAATGGATATCGCGATAAATCTGCCGGAGCGCCGGGAGTATGCGCGTAGGGACCTGACTAAGGCGGATGAACCCCCGGAAAGACCCGAAAGGCCGAAGGATGCGAGCATTGTCAATCTCAGCGTGGGGGGTATGCGATTGCGTTCAGCAACCCCGATGAAGATCGGCAGCGTGGTTCGCACTCAGTTGGAGTCAGCGCGCTACGGACAGATTGTTTTGCGGGGAGAGGTAATCTGGGTGCAGGAGGAGACCGGAGAAAGCTATATCATAGGAATTCATTTTCTGCCTATGGACGAGGATGAGCTCAGGGCTCTCAAGGACTATATAGGGGAGCCCGACGGCTGAGGCAGCGGTCGGCTGGCGGCGGGGCAACAAGCCAGGCAGCGACAGGAGGCGGCCGCTGAAAGCTGGAGATTTCTAGAGAGGTGAAGGACTGTGGCAAGAGACTACCGACCCAACATAAGGGAGAGCAGTGTTATCTCCCGTCTGGACTCCGCCAAAGAAGCGGCACGGACAGAGGCCCTCAATCAGCTCTATGAGGCGGGTGCGGACCTGGCGAACCGGATTGCCATGAAGCTGATCGAGGAAAAGCTCATCGAGACCAAAAGCAAAAAGGAACTGGAACGTCAGCTTGCTGCCTGTATAAAGACCTTGCTCGGGGCTGAAGATTTCGACGTTCAATACCAGATATCTCCATGGCGGACGCTCGTACGGCGCCCCAATTTCATCAGCCTCTACATTACCGCTTTCATTATCGAGAAGCTGATCAACCACCGGAGTGTCGTGGATATCTATGGTACGGACGAAGAGATATACGAGTGCGTCGACTCGCAGGTCAAGCAGATGATCCGCATATAGCCGCTTTTGAAGCAGTCGACCAAATCTCCTCGGGTGGGCATCTTTCAGCGCATAGAAGAGCGAATTTGCCCTAGGGGATTGGATACGGAGGGGCCATCTATGAGGAAAGAGATCCTTGTCCGGAGGTCAAGTGGAGTTTCATCCCAGAGCCCACATCTCACATCACTGCATAGCCCGGCTTGATGGAGACCGGTGCGCCCGGGGCCCCTCGGGGGCCAGCTGTAAAGCCAGGCCCTTTGGACGTAAGATACTTTATATGAAGGATGAACTGACCCACGTAAGCCGTATCCACGAGTCTATCGCTCGCATTCAATCCTATACCCGTGAAGGGAAAGCTGCCTTTTTCCGTGAACCCCTTATCCAGGATGCGGTGATCCACAACCTCGAGGCCATGGTGCGGGCGCTGAGCCAGCTTTCAGGAGATTTCCGCAAGCGTCATCCGGGTGTTCCCTGGCAGGGAGTTGCCGATACCGGAGATGCTTTCGGAGACGGCGTTCGGGATGTGAATCTGGATCGGGTGTGGAGCATTGTGGAAGTTCGCATGCCGGATCTCAGGAGAGACATCGAGGCCTTCCTTGCCGAGCATGCACCTGGAGTTGGGGAAAGAGGCGAGCCCGAGGCCGAGACAAATGGGGTACCGGCTGCGCTTTCCAGAGAAGATCGCTTGTATCTGCTCCGGATTCGCGAGGCCATAGAGGAGACGGAAAGCCATACCGAAGGTGGAAGCGAAGAGTTTTTCAAGAAAAGGATGGTCCAGTATCCGGTACTACGCAATCTCCAGGTCATCGGGCAAACGGCAACCAATCTTTCCCCTG
Source organism: Syntrophobacteria bacterium (assembly GCA_046538315.1). GTDB lineage: Bacteria > Desulfobacterota > Syntrophobacteria > BM002 > BM002 > JBKHJD01. The sequence continues at coordinate 2,077 of JBKHJD010000030.1, read as the reverse complement.
CGTTGCGAGCCCGCGGCTCCCGCCGCCTCTGGGATCAGGTTACTGAATTACGAGACCTTCTCGCCCATGACTTTCTTGGCTTGGATCTGCAGACAGTCTGGAATTTTGTCCAGGATTCCCTACCGGAGCTCAAGAAATATATTGAAGATCTTCTCCCTGAAGGTGAACCCTGATCTTGTGCCCCTGGCCACGGCCCTTCAAAGATCCTGCTCGAGCACACTGTTTGCCCATTCAATGATCGGCACCAGCCTTTCCGGTGCGATTTTTTTTAACTCCTCATAGGGAAGCCAGCGATATTCATGATGTTCAGGTCTCCCAAGCTCGGGGTTGATGGAAAAGCGCACAGTAGACTGCGCCGTTTCAGCGATGTAGTATCGGGCTATCTTCTTCCCGCCGCTGTAAGGCGCGGTCTCTTTGTAGATATCACCCCAGCGGAAATCAAGCTCCACGATGCCGGTCTCCTCTTTGGCTTCCCTCTTGGCGGCCTCCAGAGGGTCTTCTGAAGGCTCAACTATTCCCTTGGGAAAATCCCAGAGCCTGTAAGCTCTGAGGAAGAGGTATCTCCAGCACTCTCCTTGTTTTCTTACCACCACCACTCCCGCTGACAAAATCATAGGAAGCCCTCCCGAGAAGTGCGATCGGGGTTTTCTGAAAACAGTTGAAGTCAACTCCGATTTTCACGAAAGGGTGTACTCTGTCTTGGAGAAGTACTTCCTGGTCAGCTTGAAGATAATCGGGCTCAAAAGCAAGAGGGCGGTCAGGTTGGGGATGATCATGAGCCCGTTCATTACGTCGGCAATGGTCCAGATCATGCCCAGTTCGGCCTGGGCCCCGATGACGAGCACAATGACCCACAGGTAGCGATAGGGCAGGACGGCTTTGATCCCCAAAAGGTATTCCACGCAGATCTCTCCATAGTAGCTCCAGGCCAGAATGGTGGAGAAGGCGAAGAAGATGAGGCCGAAGGCAACCACGAAATCCCCGGGTCCGGGCAGGCCCCGGTTGAACCCCATAGCGGAAAGTTCGGCCCCGGTTTCACCGCTTTGCCACACTCCGGTCATGATGATCACAAGCGCCGTGAGGGTGCACACGCAAATGGTGTCGATAAAAGTGCCCAACATGGCAATGATTCCCTGACGAACCGCATCGTTGGTGCGCGCCGCTGCATGAGCAATGGGTGCACTTCCCAGGCCGGCTTCGTTGGAGAAGACCCCACGAGCCACCCCGAAACGCATGGCCACAAGGACGCTGGCACCCGCGAATCCGCCGGCGGGAGCCGTGCCGGTGAAGGCGTCTGTAATAATGAGCTTGAAAGCGTCGGCAAGGTGGAAGATATTGGCACAAATCACCATGAGGCCCCCCACCATATAGACGACGGCCATAAAAGGAACGATCCTCTCGGCCACCTCTGCAATCCGTTTGATCCCGCCGATAATCACCGCAAAGGTACAGGCAGCCAGGACCAGACCTGTGACGAGGTAAGGCACTCCCAGGGAACGTTCAACCGCCCGGGCAACGGAATTGGATTGCACGGTGTTGCCGATACCGAAGGCAGCCACCGCAGCAAAAGCGGCAAACAGCCAGGCCAACCAGCTCCAATGCCTGCCGAGCCCGTTCTTGATGTAGTACATGGGCCCTCCGGCATAGGAGCCATTAGGCAGAACTTCGCGGTACCTCACTGCAAGGACCGCCTCGCCGTACTTGGTAGCCATGCCGAAGAGCGCGGTGATCCACATCCAGAAAACGGCTCCCGGTCCACCGATGAAAATTGCCGTGGCCACCCCGGCGATATTGCCGGTGCCGATGGTTGCGGACAGGGCGGTCATGAGGGCCTGGAAAGGGGTGATCTCTCCCTCGCCTGCTTGTTTCGACTTGTCTCTGCCCTGGAGAAGCAGTCTGAACGCATAGCCGATCTTGCGGACCGGCCGCCATCTCAGTCCGAAGGTCAGATAGATGCCTGTGCCCACGAGAAGGACCAGCATGTACGGGCCCCAGACCACATCGCTCAGCGTGTTTACCAACATGGACATGCTTTCCATCGACCCTCCTTCCCTTGCTGCTCCTGGAGTGCCGGGGG
>JBKHJD010000286.1:0-2823 GCA_046538315.1 Syntrophobacteria bacterium | reverse complement strand
CCCTTGTTTGCTCCACTGACCTTCACATGTGGCAGAAAGGGCATCCGGCGCTTCGTTGCCCCCGCATCCTCGGTCACGAAATCGCCGGCATGGTCGTTGATGTCTCAGGGAATGAGAGACAGTTTTCAATCGGAGACCGGGTCCAGGTATATCCAGGGATTCCTTGCGGAGATTGTAGTTTCTGCCAGCGGGGACGAGAGAACCTGTGTCCCAGCATCGCTATACTCGGCTTCAGTAGAGACGGTGGTTTTGCCCAGTACCTTGCCCTGCCCGGAGCTGGGGCGAGGGCCTTGAACCCTGTTCCCCATTCGCTCTCTTTTGCGGAGGCAGCCCTTGCCGAGCCGCTGGCCTGCTGTCTCAACGGACTTGAGCGGACCGGCCTGAATTCAGGCGAAACAGTTCTTATCCTTGGGGCCGGGCCGGTGGGATGTCTCTTTGCAATGGCCTCCCGGCATCATGGAGCGGAAAAAATCATTATGGTTGAAAACGACCCGAAGCGGCTCAATGCGGCTCTGGCCGCCGGCGCGGATGCCCTCATCGATCCTACCGGAATTGAGTTAGTGGAGGCGGTCAGGGAGCTCAGCGGCGGGAGAGGAGCTGATATGGTGGTGGCCTGTTTCAGAGAGGCTGCGCGGACCTATCCGCTTCTTGAACTCTCGGCCCCGGGAGGACGTGTGCTGATGTTTTCCGGCCTTCCTGCCACCGGCATGGTTCCAACGGACCTTAACCGAATTCATTACCAGGAACTGGCTGTGGTGGGCGCGTATGGTTGCACCGCGGCCCAGTGCCGTCGGGCTGTGGAGCTTCTTGCCGGGAATCTCGAAGCAGGATGGCTCCTTTCCCTCTGTGTTGGCCTGGATGCTCTGGAGGAAGGTCTTGGTGCCCTTTCTTCCCGCAGTGTGATGAAGGTCTGTGTTGACCCCTGGGAGGGTAATGATGGATAGGGCAAGCTGGTTTGGGGGTATGATCCAGCGCTTGATCAGAAAAGAGGACCTCAGCCGGGGCATAATCCGGGAGATGTTCATGCAGGTGCTCAGAGAAGAGCAGCCTGACCTCCAGCAGGGCGCCTTTCTGGCAGCCCTTGCCGCCAAGGGTGAGACCCCGGAAGAGGTCGCCGGGGCCTGGCAGGCGATCCGGACCATTGATACCATAAAAGTAGACCTTGAAGTGCCCGGACCGGTTATCGATAACTGCGGCACGGGAATGGATCACATAAAAACGTTCAACATTTCCACCTCGGCTTCCATTTTGGCTGCCGCAGCGGGGCTTGTTCTTGCCCGGCACGGAGCCCGTGCCATAACCTCGGCATGTGGAACTGTGAATCTGGCAGAGGCGCTGGGAGTGGATGTGGAGAGCGGATTTGAGGTGGTTAAACGCTCCATTGAGACCTGCGGGCTCGGCCTCTTTAACGGTGCCAGCCCCAAAGTTCATCCCAGAGGACTTTTCAGGATTCTCTCACAGATACGGTTCGGCACCACTTTGAACATCGCCGGCTCCCTATCCAGCCCCGTACGTCCAGATCTCGGGGTGCGGGGAGTTTTCGACCCGCGGATGGTAAAGGACGTGGCCGAGGTCATGCGGGAAATCGGCTACCGCGAGGCCCTGGTCTTTCACGGCTTTGAAGAGGAAGGGGGACGGGGTATGGACGAGGTCTCGAATCTGGGTCCGACGATCTTTTGCCGGCTGAAGGCAAACGGCTCCCTGGAGGATTTCACCGTTCAGCCGGAAGATGTGGGCTTGAAAAGGGCAAGGGCCGTCGATCTTGCTCCTTTGCAAAGCCCTCGTGAGGAGGCGGTGAGTCTGGTGCGAATCCTGCTCGGCCTGGAGGATGGGCCCAGAGTTGACATCATCTGCCTTAACGCTGCCCCCATCTTCATGCTGGCAGGGAAGGCAGGAGACCTGAAAGCCGGGGTGGCGTTAGCCAGGGAGGTGCTTTTTTCTGGCAGGGCCCTGACTAAACTCAGAGAGTGGGTGGCCTTCCAGAACCAGGACTCCGATAAGGGACTGGGCAGGCTTCAGCAGGTGATGCGGCAGGCCGGCGGTGGAGCCGGGGTCACAAATCTCAGGTAATGTCCGATGTCAAGACCTGACCCCTCCAGGAACACATCTTATGCAATTTTCTGCATTGCGTTTACAAATTCTTTACCAGAAAGTGGAGGGGGAGGTGTCTTACCGTCCAGTTCGTAGATCTCTATCATGTCCTCAACGATTTGGCATAGTTCATCAAAAACAGCTCTTGGGTCATTGCCATGACAGCCACCATAGAAAAGCTCTGGACAACTTCCAATAAAACATTGATCCTGATCGGACCATTCGACGACTTTGACATATTTGTCTGCTTCCCTCATTTCCTAGCCTCCTCTATGGCAAGTCGTACAGCTTTTTCTTGATAGTGTTTTGCGTCGTCATTCTCGTTTCCTGAGAGGGTGATAGGCTTTACGACGTTTGCATGGACAAAGTTTCTATGACCGCCCTTGCCTCCTCTGTCAACAAAACCTGCCTTTTTCAAATCTTTTATGAGATCTCTAATCTTCCTTGCCATCTCATATCATTTTACATAGCCTACAGGCTTCTATCCGTCGTCCCGCGATGGTTGGATGTGGCGGAAGAGGTCGAACTGGAAGCGGACAACGGCAAAGGAGCGGCCATACGCCTATCAAGATAAGGTATAAAACCCGGCACTGTGCCACGATGAAAAGACCTTAACAGTATCTATGAGGATTGTAAAGGAACTCTTACGTTAACCGTTCACGGGTTCATCGTTCAGAGGTTCATCGTTCAGAGGTTCAGGGTTTCACTCCAGACTTCGTCAAGTGGTCGAGT
>JBKHJD010000285.1:0-2837 GCA_046538315.1 Syntrophobacteria bacterium | reverse complement strand
GCGCAATACCTCGTTGTAGGGCATGTTGCCGGGAATCTTCGGCACGTTGCGGCACATGATGTCGCCAACGGTGAGGGCCGTCAAAATCCCCATTTCCCGGCCGGCAGAGATGTCGATGCCACGGTCCACCAGGTTCTGGGTGTAGATGGAGTGACGCATGATTCTTCGATGAATCAAGGTGCCCATGACACATGCAGTCATCATCGGCAGGATAACAGCATAGCTGTTGGTCACCTCGAAGGCCAGCATGATGGCCGCCATGGGCGCCTGGATAGCGGCCCCCAGCACTGCCCCCATACCGACCAGCGCATAGCCGCCGGCCGAAGGCGCGATATTTGGCGCCAGGGTGTGGAACAAATGCCCGAAAACACCCCCTACCATGGCGCCCATAAACAGCGACGGGTAGAGGATGCCACCCGAGCCTCCGGACCCAAGGGTAAAGGAGGTCCCAATGATCTTGAACACCAGGAGCGCCAGCATGACCTGCCACACGAAATCGCCTTGAATCGCCTCGGTAATCGGAGTGTACGCGCAGCCCAAAACCTCGGGATAGAAAAAGCCGATCATTCCCACAGCCAGGCCCCCCAGCATCGGTCGCCAGTGGCTCTTGAGCGGGACGTGTCGTTCGAAAAACCTCTCCATTCCATACAGGCAACGGGTGAAGCCCACCGAGACCACACCGGCCGCAATGCCTAGTATTGCATAAAAGAGAATCTCCCAGTAACTGAACAGATTGTACGGGAGAAGTTTCAGGGCTGCTCCCTCGATCAGCCACGCCCGGCTCACCGCCGTGGCAACCACCGAGGAGATAACGATGGGGCTGAAGCTGTGCAGGTTGAACTCCCCGAGAACCACCTCCACCGCAAAAAGTACCCCCGCTATGGGAGCATTAAAAATCGAGGCGATACCTGCCGCCGCGCCGCAGCCCACGAGAACCCGCATCCGTTCACCGGAAACCCTGAAAAATTGCCCGACGGCCGAGCCAATGGATGCGCCGATCTGGATGATTGGCCCTTCCTTGCCAGCAGAGCCGCCGGAGCCCAGGGTGATGGCGGAGGCCAGCATCCGCGTCGATATGGTGCGCGCCTTGATGATGCCACGTTTGAAAGCAACGGCCTCCATAGTGGCAGGCACCCCGTCGCTCTTGGCCTCAGCAGGAAAGAAGTAGATGAGAGGAGCCAGAAAGAAGGCACCAAAGGCCGGAATCAAGACAACGAGCCATATGGGATTTCCGGCGAGATGAGGGACGATTTCAAAAAAGAAGTGGTGGAGAAATGCGATCAGCCATTCAAAGAAGAGGGTTCCCAGACCTCCCAGAAACCCGACGACTACAGAGACAATGATCAGAAAGGTCTGGTCGCTGAGCTGGTAGTGGCGAAAGAGCCCGAGGAGTCTGTTCCGCAAAGAACGAACAGCTCCCGTATCGGCAATGCATTTTTTCAAAAGTCAACCCTCTCTCTGTTCCGGAATATCCCAGAGGGCCCACCGCATGATCAACGAGAAATCCCTGCTCTGGGAATCCCGTAGGGGTAGACCTCGTCGCCCACCAGGCGCTTCAGCTTTTCAGAGAGGAGATTATCCTGGGCCCTTGCCATGACTTCCAGAACTCCCGCAATCCCGTCTGCCTGCATCAGTGAATCGAAGTTTTCCTGAACCTTGAGAAAGCGCACAAGGTGATAGAGGATGTTGATGAACAGGTCCTTGTCGCTTCGTGAAGCCAGGGCCACAAAGATCAGATGCACCGGTTTGCCGTCCACGGATGGGAAGGGCACCCCCTCCCCGGAACGGGCCATGATCAGCAGCGGTCGGCGCGCTTCGTCAGTGAAGACGTGAGGTATGGCGATACCGCCGCCGATTCCGGTAGATGCCAGTTGCTCCCGCTCCACCAGTTCCTCCAGGGCCTTCATCCTGTTGCGGACGTAGCCGTCTGTTGGAACACGCTCCAGGATTTCCTCCAGGCAGGCGTAGCGCTCTTGACTCTCCAGATCCAGAACAACGTGTTCACGGTCCAAAAATTGTCCAAGTTGCATGGTCTCTTCCTCCCGCTTTCTCGGCTCTTTGGGTTGGCCGACCGGTACAGCAAAAAGGATGCCACGTCAAGTTGAAAACCGATTTTGAACAGTAATTACAGATTGTTGGAATACAGGGGACTGTGGAAACAGAAGGCTGGTCCGTCCGGTAACCTGCAAATTTTGCATTCTTCTTCCTGCAAAGTTGAGCGATAATTCCACCTTAGCCTTTTAAAATTGAGGTTCTTCCGGTAACTGCAAACTTTGCAGACAAAAATTTTACGGCGTGCAGTTTCCTTCCCGGAGCGTATCGCTCCCATGGCCGTGCCATCCAGGCCGTGCGTTGCTCATTTTAGGTGGTGCCTCTTGAGCTTGTAGTAGAGATCGCGCTCGCTGATACCGAGAATCTGGGCGGTTCGCTTTCTATGACCGCCGGTCTGCTCCATGGTTTGCCGGATCATCTCCTTCTCCACTTCGGCCAGTGAGAGTCCCACAGGAAGCCTGGATGCTGCCGGCTGCAAAGTTTCCCCCCGCAGTCGCTCGGAAAGAACATCGAGACCAATGACCGGACCCCGTGCCAGAATCACCGCCCGCTCGACACAGTTCTTCAACTCCCTGATATTTCCCGGCCACTGACACGCAGCCAATCTGGCGGTCACTTCGGGCGTAAATTGCACACCGGGCCTGTGGTATTTTTGGCTGAAAGTCTCCAGGAAGTGCTGTGCGAGCAGCGGGATATCCTCCCGCCTCTCCCGCAACGGCGGCAGGCTCATCTTCACCACGTTGAGGCGATAGTAGAGATCCTCCCGAAATCGTCCCAGTCTGCAC
>JBKHJD010000284.1:0-2846 GCA_046538315.1 Syntrophobacteria bacterium | reverse complement strand
GAAGTCTGGAGTGAAACCCTGAACCTCTGAACGATGAACCCGTGAACGGTTACCTTGCAAGAAACTATGATAATATCGAAAAGTTAATCAGTTAATATGCTTGCAGTGTCAAGTGTATTCTGAAGTTAGCCTGTCGAAGGGAAAGAAATCTTGCTGTTTCGCTTGATACGACCCGATCCCGCTTGATATCAAACAGCCAGGAGATCCTTGATCCTCGCAACCAGCTCGTCCATGGAAAACGGCTTGGTCATATAGTGGTCCGCCCCGGTTTCCTCTCCCAGGCGGCGATCTTCACTCTGGACCCTCGCGGTGAGCATGATGATGGGGATCTTTTTGTAGCGCTCGTCAAACTTCAACAGCCTGCACATCTTGTAGCCGTCCATACCTGGCAACATGAGATCAAGGATAATCAGATCCGGCTTTTCATGTTGAGCCCGCTCAAAACCGCGGTTGCCATCGTGGGCTACCAGACACTCGAAGTCCTCGAGTTCCAGGTTCATCTGGAGAGTTCCAACGAGATCCGGCTCATCGTCAACGATCAAAATCCTTTTTTTCTGCATGCCTTCCACCAGGACCTGTAGCTCGAAACGATACCTCTCTCCCTAGTACCCGGTGCCTGCACCGTGGCCTTGGAGGGGATTCTCCTCATCGGCTATAAAACATGGAGTACTTCTGCTTGTGGCCCCGAAACAGCCTGTATTGCTGCCGTAACCAATTCCTCCCCGGTACGCCCGTCTTCAGGATAACTTGCCATAGCCCAGACAAGCCGAATATTCCGGCTCCGGCCCCCGGCCTGTTCCCGCAACGTTGCCCGCACCCGCTCAAGGAGTGCAGGAAAGTTCTCCTTGCCGGTCTCTGCCAGGAGCCAAATAAGTCCCCCAGATGGATCCAGAACATCAACCAGATCACTGCTCGGGCGCACTCTGCTCCGGGCCGCCGTCACTACCCGGTCTAGCTGCTCCGACATCTTCTCCTGCCGCTGGCTGCCGCTGGTTACCTCCGAGCGTACGGGAACCACTTTCACAATGGCAAGGGTCAGATTGGAGCCTTGCCCCTGTATCCTGTTCAATGTGGAGCCCACCCTGTGAACCAGGTGACCTTGCCTGGAAACAATGGGCAGAAGAACTCGAAATGTGCTTCCCTTGCCCGGGTCACTGTCCACCCAAACCGTGCCTCCGTGCGCCTCCACCACTGTTTTCACAATACTGAGGCCCAGGCCAATCCCCTGCGCGCCTGTTTCTGCTGCGGATCTCTGCATCTGGGTGAACTTGGAAAAAATTGTTTCCGTATAGGGCGAAGAGATACCCACTCCAGTATCGGCAACAGTGAGGAGCAGACAGCCTTCAGCCAGGTGTTCCCGCGGTTGGCATATAGCCTTCTCTCGAAGCCGTTCAGGGAAGCTGGTACAATCCATCTCCCCCAGACTCACCAACACCCGGCCTCCAGCAGGGGTGAACTTGATAGCATTTTCCACCAAATGATGGATTGCCTGGCCAAGGCGGTTCGGATCACCAAGGAGCTGTACATGCTCCTGGGGAACCTGTTTTCGAAGCGTAATGCCTTTTTCGCGCGCTATATCCTCAAAGCTAGATACAACCTGCTCTACGGCTTCCACCACATGGACCTCTTCCAGGTCAAAATCCAGGCCGCGCGTTTCCAGACGGTTGAGATCAACGACTTTGCTCACCACGCTCGTGAGGCGCTCTACATTTTGCCAGGCCAGGGTGATAAGCCGAAGCTGCTGCTCGCCAGGGGTTCCGAGCCGCGGACTGCCAAGCAGATCCAGGGCGTTCTTTATGCAAGCAAGCGGCGTGCGAAGCTCATGACAGGCACGGGAAAGAGATTCCGATATGATCTCTTGCCTTTGCTGCATGTCTTTCATGTCTTTGAAGAACAACACCATACCGCTGGACTCTGCATGGGCGCAGGAAAGCGGCATCCCCCGGACCAGGTAGAGTACACCAAAGATGGCGGCTTCCTGCTGCCAGCAGAGTCGGGGAGGGGCGCGCCGGTATACTGTGTCCCGGCCGGGTTCTTCGCCGGGTCGAACCTCCGGGACCCTGGTGATTCCGGACGCCTCCAGGCTGACCTCCAGGGGATCGAAACCAAGCCAAGCAACCAGCACGGTGAAATGGGGAAGCGGATCATTCTGCCGGGCGCACCGCAGAATCTCTCGAGCTGCCCGGTTTATGTAACGGATCTCCTTGCTGCTCGTAACAAAGATGATACCTTCGTCTGTAGCCTCAAGTATTCCCTCGGCCAGAGCGGCATTCACGCCCTGGCTCTTGATTTCCCTGGACTCCAAGCCAGCACTCCTCCCGGGTGATTCACCGATACCACGTTTGCCGCCGTATGTCCACCGGTCTTCACGCTCAGAGTGATACTCTGTCTGAGCTGGTATGACTGTTGCGTTCCAGGATCTCGTTGCCCGCCTCTCCAGCCGGCTCGGCCGGCGCTCATCTCGCCCGAGCTTCCGTCTCGCCGGTTCTCCCCCTAGAGACAGAACCAGGTAAGATCCTCAGCCACTTCCACTTCCCCGGAATACTCTCGCCGGCAGGCCGCAACCACATCCGTTTCATCGCAGGCCGGATAGAGATGCACCAGCACCATACGCTTGCAGCCGGCCTCACGAGCTACTCTTCCAGCCCACCGGGGACTCAGATGTCCCTCTGTTTTGAGGTGGTCTGGAAAGGAGCACTCGCAGAAAAAAAGGTCGGCGTCCCTGGCCAGGGCAATAACGTTGGCGCAGTAATCGGTATCCCCCGAGTAGGCCAGCACGAGGTCCCCTTCGATTTCCAGGCGGTAGCCGAGACTGGCGGCGGTGTGCGCCATGGCCAGGGTTACCA
>JBKHJD010000283.1:0-2848 GCA_046538315.1 Syntrophobacteria bacterium | reverse complement strand
CTATGATCCATACCAGGCCGCTGACCGTATCCTCTTTGGCCATCGCCCATCCTTTCAATCCTATTGATTATTGGCCTGTAAAGGGACCAGGAGGCGAAAAGAAGCGCCACCCATATCGCTATCACCCACTTCGATCGCCCCCCCGTGCTCTTCAGCAACGGTGTGCACCACGGCCAAACCCAACCCGGTGCCTTCCCCCACGGCCTTGGTGGTGTAAAAGGGCTCGAAGATCTTCGGCCGGATTTCCGTCGGCACGCCGGGGCCGTCGTCGTCCACGCAAAACAGAAGCCCCTGATCCTTTGGCTCCCAGGAGCAGCGAACGTTGCCACCGGGAGAACACTGGACGGCATTGCGCAAAAGATTGATCAGCGCCTGCTGCACCCTCATAGCGTCCAACTCGATCGGCGCGGCGTTTTCGGGCCCCGTGAGCCTGATGCGTGTGCCATTCGCCGCGGCTTCTTCCTCGACAGCCGAAACGGCTGCTGCGGCCAGGCGGGCCGGATCGGGGGCGGAGCGGCGAAGAGGGCTGGGGCGGCTGAAATCGAGCAGTTGCTTGATAATGTACCCCAACCGACTCACTTCTTCGCGAACGGCCAACAGAGCTTGCCGCTGGCCGTCCGGAAGGCCTTCCTCGCGAAGTGCACGCTGGACCTTGCCGCTGATGACACTCAACGGGGTGCCCAACTCGTGGGCGGTCCCTGCGGCAAGTCTTCCGAGGGCAGCCAGTTTTTCGGCATGCCAGAGTTTCTTTTCCAGCCTCTCCTGGTTTCGGCGGTGCTCCATGAGGGCATGCTCGGCCTCCTCGATGCTGTTGAGCATGTGGTTGAAGGTTTCCCCGAGTTCGACAACCTCCTTGGGTGCACGATAATTGAACCGATGATTGCGTTCTCCCCGGGCGATCCGGGACATGCTCGAAGTCAACCGGGCCAGGTGCATCCCGAGGGCGCGGTGATGGCCGTACAAGACCACGGCTGAAAGTATCGCCAGAAGCCCCCCCAGGCCCAGAGCGCCCTTTATCCTTATGGACTGCAGGTGATCACTGAACTCACTTTGTTTCCGGGTGAGGTGAAGCAGCCCGTTGATTTGTCCTCCCGTGTCCGTGAGGGGCACGAAGTACGAGTACACCTGTCGGCCGGCCACCCGGCCGTATTCGCCCCGTCTTTCTCCATCCTGGACGAGTTCGCTCAGCTGGTCGGGTTCGGGTTCCGGGTCGGCCAGGCCGAGCCTGCCGATCTCCTTGCCGTTCTTATCGTAGACATAGGCGCTGTAGACCCTGCCGATGGCAAAGACAGATTCCAAAGCCTGCCGCATGCTTCCCATCCGGTCCTTTTCCAGCGCATGGCTCAAAGGCAGCTTAACCGCCCGCGCCACAAGCTCCAGGTCTTTTTGCATCTGCTGTTCCACCTGTTTTTCGATTGAGCTGAGCGCCAGGTAACCCAAAATCCCGAGACCACTTACCAGGGGCGCCACTACATAAATAAACAGGGCCACTCGGAAGCTGATGGCCGCCGGAAACAGATTGAAGCACTTCATGATCCCTCCTGATGGCACACATGCCTAACACATGTGTCATTGAGACACAAGATCAACCATGCCGCCGAAACGTCCCTCCCGGGGTTTCTTCCATATGAATCTCAAAGGATTTCAAAAGGATATTTACGGAAGCCTTTTTCGGGAATTTCCTGGCACGACACATGCTTTAGGGCCGGAGCAACCTGCGGGCCGTTTGAAACCTCAGGCCCGTATTGGATGGGACGGCACCGATCAAAAACCACGAGAAAGTATGAGAAAGGAGGATGCGAATGTTCAGAAACTGTTGTCTTGGATCCGCGGTCGTCGCAGTGTGTCTGGTACTTTGCATGGCCTTACCCGCTGCGGCCCAAAAAGGTTACCAGTGGCAGGGTCAGCCCGGCGAGAGCGAGTCGCAGCCACAGATCAGCAACGCTGAGCTGGAAAAAGCCGCCGAGGCCTACGCGGAAATCAGAAAGATCAACCAGGGATTTCAGCAGTCCTTGCAAGAAGCTAAAGACTCGAGCGAAAGACAGAAACTCCAGGAACAGGCAAATAAAGATGTGGTCCAGGCGGTCGAAGACACCGGACTCGAGGTTCAAAAGTACAACAGCATCATGCGGCAGATCGGCGAGAATGAAGAGTTGAGAAAGGAGTTTTCGGAAAAAGTGGAAACCAGGTAGTAAGGGAGGAGTAAGGATCATGAACCCTTTATTTCGACTGATTGTCACCTTGGCTTTGGCCGTGGTGCTGGGCGTGAGCGCTGTCGGGTGCGAGCGCGAAGCAGAACCTCCCCCGCCGCAGCAACCCGAACAGCCGGGACAGCCACCTCAGCAACCCGAACAGCCGGGACAGCCACCTCAGCGTTAATGCGCAAGGGGGTGGCCGAGATTTCTGAAGTCGCCCGAGGCTGAATACCAACAGCCCTGTGGCGAGTACAGGCCGGCCGGGCTTCTTGTGCCCGGCCGGTTTTTTAATTCGTTTCCATCCGGAAATGGCTTGCCCAATGGGATCGGGCCAAGCTGACATATCGACGACCGAGACGACTTCCACCTTGAAAACAGGGCGGACACACTATCCAAAGACGTGAATTTCTTTTCGACTATCGGTCTGCTACAAGTATTACAAAAAGGAGGTCGAATGGATACTGTAACATTACGCCCAGGTTTCAGGTTGTGATCCCCCGCCGAAACCCGCCGAACAAGAAATTCCCTATCCCTCCCGCGTTCATCTCTGGTCGTGTCAGGCGCTCAAGCCATCCTGGCGGAGCCGGCAGTAGTCCATGTGGGCGCATACATGGTCGGCAAATCCCACTCCGGCTTCTTCGTAAAGGCTGTAC
>JBKHJD010000282.1:0-2849 GCA_046538315.1 Syntrophobacteria bacterium | reverse complement strand
GTACAACACCCCGCAGGCAGGCTACGTCTTCACCTCCCTAAAGGCCGATCCGCAGCCGGTACCAAAGCGTCAGGCCAAGCCGGACCGGATCGATCGCCTGGTGGCCGTGCTGGACGGCGAGATGCCGGCCGACGAGTTGGAATCGGATCTGTCCGCCGCCGTTGACAGCGTGGCGATCATGCAGGCCTGCTACGAGTCCAGCCGCCTGGGCACCTGGGTGGACGTGCCGGCGCTGGCGTGAGACGCCGGCGCAATGCGCAGGTGCACCGGGCGCGGGCTGTCTACCGGCTGCTGTCGCGGCGCCCATGGCAGCAGGCGTCGCTCGGCCGAGCCGGGCCCTCTGGAGGCTCGGCTCCGGGACGGCTTGCCAACCCATGCCCAGGGGCCCCGCCCCCTTGTCGAGGTTTCTGTCAGGCGCTGGCCTGGTCTGGGGTGTCAAGCAACTCGCCGATACGGCGGACAACGTCGCGGGGCGAGAACGGCTTGCTGATCACCGCGGCCACCCCGGCCTCGGCAAGTTCGCCCGGCAAGATCTCGAAGGCCAGCGCGGTGATCATCAGCACGGGCGTGTTCGCGGTCTGGGGCAACTGGCGAAGTTGGCGGCAAAGGTCCATGCCGCTCATCCCGGGCATGCGGTAGTCGGTGATCACCATGTCCGGGCGGTGCTGTTGGCAGATGACCTCATCACTGAAAAGCACCTTGATATGAAAAAGCTGCCCGGGGATGAGCTGCCTTCCAGTCCGAAATCCCAAAAGACCCCCTGGCAAGGGCTGCCGCTCAAAGAGATCGTGCAGCGCAGCACCATCGCTACCGAACGAGAAGTGGTAACGCAGGTGCTTCGTCATACCGGCGGAAACAAAGCCAGGGCGGCTCGGTTACTTCAGGTAGACTATAAGACAATGCACACCAAGGTGAAGCAGTTGGGAATTTCAACAGAGGGAGGATACTATGAGCACTAAAAAAGAAAGAAAGGACGCTCGAAAAGGCGGTTTTGAGGGCATATTGAGGGGCCTCACCGATCTCATGGAAAAGCTGGGCGACCTGGCCGAAAAGGGAGAAGAGCTTTCCAGAACCGAACAATTCCGCTGGGGTGAGGATAAAGACTTGAAGGGCGTTTGTGGTTTCTCCGTTAAAGTGGGCCTGGGAGGAGATGAGGTGAAGGTGGAGCCCTTTGGCAACATTCGCAAGGACAAAACCACCGGGCAGGCAGTTGTCCAGGAGATCCGCGAGCCTGTGGTAGATGTTTTTGAGGAGGAAGATTACACCCTGATCGTTGCGGAGATGCCTGGTATAAGTGCCGAGGATGTGCAGTTTGAGCTCGAGGACGATTTGCTCATAATTCACGCAGAAAGCGGAGAAAAAAAGTACCGCAAGGAGATTCTACTCCCCAGAAGCTGTCCGAAGGAAAAGATGACTGTTACCTGCAACAACGGCATCCTGGAGATCAAGTGCCCCCATTATTAGGGTTGCGGAATGTAAATCAGGAAACCCGCAATGTGAAGCACAAAAGTTGCAGGATGTGAGATGACAGATACAGGGTCTGCGATAAAGCGGATCAACTGATGATAAGGCTTTGTTCCATCGCATATCGCAGCTTGCTTTGGATTCCGGATCCATACAGTTTAGACCGGGAGGAATGATGGCCGAGTGTGCCGAAATATCTCTGAAACTGAAAGTGACGGAAGCTCTTGGCAAGGACATGGGGCGGGGCTATGCCCGCATGGATCCCGAGGATCTGGGAAAACTCCAGGCAGGCATTGGTGACATCGTAGCAGTCACCGGAAAGGGAAAGACTGTTTGCAAGGTGATGCCGGCCCACAAGGAACTTCGCGGGCAATCCAGGGTCCAACTTGACGGATTGACCCGGGAGAACGCACGTGCAAGCCTGGATGAGTTCGTTTTGGTCCAAAAGACTGACTGCCGGCCAGCCGAGCGCATCATTCTGGCTCCGTCGAACATCATTCCCGCGGATCGTGACCTGGACTATATCGGCAGCCTCCTGGACGGGTTGCCTGTGCAGCAGGGTGACAGGATACGGGCCGTTCTTTTTGGGAGCCGTTCGGCTGATTTCGATGTGGAGAGCACGGTTCCCAAAGGCCCTCTGCTCATTAACCCAACTACAGAACTCGTAATCGGCAAGGCACGAAAGGGGGACAGAGCAGGTCGTGTCTCCTACGAGGACGTTGGCGGACTGAAATCCCAGCTCCAGCGTATACGGGAGATGATCGAGCTTCCCCTGCGCTATCCAGAGGTCTTCAAGCGCCTGGGAATTGAAGCACCCAACGGCGTCCTTCTGCACGGACCTCCGGGGTGCGGCAAGACCCTCATTGCCAGGGCGATCGCCCATGAGACCGAGGCCAACTTTTTCTCGGTCAGCGGACCCGAGGTAGTGCACAAGTTCTATGGAGAGAGCGAGGCGCATCTGCGCAAGATCTTCGATGAGGCCACCCGTAAAGGCCCAAGCATTGTTTTTCTGGACGAAATCGACGCTATCGCTCCCAGGCGGGAGAAAGTGGTGGGGGACGTGGAGAAACGTGTGGTGGCCCAGCTGCTCGCTCTGATGGACGGGCTTACCAGGCGCCACAACCTTATAGTTATAGGAGCCACCAACATCCCCAATGCCCTGGACCCGGCACTGCGCCGGCCGGGCCGCTTTGACAGAGAGATTGTTATCCCCATTCCAGACCGCAACGGCAGGCTGGAGATCCTCGAGATCCACAGCCGGGGAATGTCTATTGCCGAGGATGTGGACATGGGCCAGCTGGCGGAAATCACCCACGGTTTTGTGGGCGCTGACCTGGAAGCGCTTTGCAGGGAAGGGGCCATGATCCGCCTGCGCCGCATTATGC
>JBKHJD010000281.1:0-2865 GCA_046538315.1 Syntrophobacteria bacterium | reverse complement strand
GTCAGTCGTCCGTCGTCAGTAGTCCGTTGTAACCATGGTTTCATAGCTTCAGCTCAGAGATTCGTTGGCTCGAGCCTTTTGCGGCTGCGTTAATCAACTACTCGTTTTTTTCCGCCCCTGGCAACGGACAACGGACAACAAGCAACGGACACTACTGGCGGGTCAGTCGTCCGTTGTATGACGATTTTCATTGACCTATGCCGGATGTTCACTAGGAGAGCGCCTGAATAATCTGCCGGCAGAAGGCCGGCAGGTCGTCTGGTTTACGGGAGGTAATCAGGCGACCGTCCACCACTACTTCGGCATCCTCGTATCTGGCCCCTGCATGGACAAGGTCATCCCGAATAGCAAAAAAGCCGGTAACCGTCCGATTCTTGAGAATATCGGCCGAGGCCAGCATCCAGCCGGCGTGACAGATCGCGGCCACTACCTTGCCCTGCTCGAAGGCGTCACGCACCAGTTTGACGGTGGCCGGATGTCGCCGCATAAGATCGGGGGCATATCCACCCGGGATAATAATCCCATCGTACTCGCCTGCATTGATATCACGAGAGGCCACATCCGAGGTAACCGGATAGCCCGTTTTACTGTTGTAGGTAACGCCCGCGTCAGTTCCCACCAAGGTGACCTCAGCCCCTTCTTCTCGCA
The DNA here is from genome assembly GCA_046538315.1 of Syntrophobacteria bacterium. Taxonomy (GTDB): domain Bacteria; phylum Desulfobacterota; class Syntrophobacteria; order BM002; family BM002; genus JBKHJD01. The sequence goes on along the minus strand of JBKHJD010000281.1, from coordinate 2,217 downwards.
GGCGCAGCAGCGGATACCACACCTCGAGCTCTTGGTAGAGATCCTCTACCAGAAGAAGCACCCTTTTCGCCTGAAGCCTCATGGAATTCCTCCTGGTTTTTCAAAACACCCCGGCTCCTGTACTGCTCTCCGCTGAAAGCTCTCGCTGCCTTCTTTTCAAAGCGGCAAACCTAGCAAAAGGAGGCGTGTCAGTCAAGCAACACTCCGGTCTACACAGGCAACATGGGCCGGGCGGATTGTAAAAGCACCGGAGAAAGCCCTTGACAATCGGCCACCGATTGCCTATAAAAACGAACCTGCCCCAGGTTCGTGCGCCCGTAGCTCAGCCCGGATAGAGCGTCGGACTTCGAATCCGCAGGTCGCAGGTTCGAATCCTGCCGGGCGCGCCACCTCGTTATCGCACCGGCTGCGGTGTGCACGCCAACCTTCCAGGTGGGCCGTTAGCTCAACTAGGCAGAGCAACTGACTCTTAATCAGTAGGTTGAAGGTTCGATTCCTTCACGGCCCATCAGATACATCTGCTGTACAGGGGATTTAAGCGTTGCCTTGAATCCCCTCGTTTTGTTACTGATATGGTTGGTTTTGTCTGTCTTGCCCGGAGCTGGCCACGAAACAGCCCTTCGCACCCTTGAATTCCCAAACCCGTCACAGTGTCATCGGCCAGTGGAGTCGCTTCAGGATTCGGGAGGAAGTATCAGTTTCAATAGTTTTTCTTTCCGTGTCCTCGAATCGGAACGCAACCCTAGCCATGGAAGATACAGGGAACATCAGGTGAACTCGATCAGATATGCTGAAGTTCCTGCAGTTTTACCTCCAACACCCCGGCATCCTCTTCCATGTCCTGCTCGAGCAAGCGCTTTTTGAGCTCCCGCACCGACTCCTCAAGGCGGGGCAGCACCTCCTCACGAAAATAACGGCGTGCTTGCTCCCCGGCATCTTCCATCTCCCTGGCGAACTGTTCCATCTGCCGCTCGAGGTGCCTGTACCATTCCCTTTCGGGCAGGCGCCTCAGCTCCTCTTCCCAGCGCTCGAGCTCTTCCTGAAGCAGCCTCGCCCAGGCCTGCAATTCCCGGTTTCCGCTCTCGAGCAGAAGTGAAAGGGATGAACTTCCCTTTACTACAGCCCCATCAGTGAGGGGCTTTCCGCCTTCGCTCAAGCGAACCATTTCCACAGCCTTGCGTCCCTGCTGCTGGGGGTCGTCTTGGACGAAAAATCTACATTGATCCGTGACCGCCTGGCGAAATTCTTCTCGTATCCGCAGATGCACTGCCCAGCTTCCTTCAGACTTCGCCTCCACGGATTCCACCTTGCCGATGCTCTCCTCTTTCCAGAAAACTGCATCGCCCGATTCCAGCCCGCCCGCCCGGTCGTAGAGGACGATAACATGCAGGCCTTGAGAGCAGGCCAGAATAAATCCGGATACAACCAAAAGCCAGACCAGCCAGAAGGATACAGATCTCATCTTCTCCTCCTACCTGTATGGAAACGAGAGTGTCCCCGGCCGAAATGAGTTTTCCTCAAGTTTCGCACCCAAGAACTTGGGGTTGCCCTTGTCGCAGAAGGATTCAGATCATTTTGATGGCAGAAATTCATTTGGTGAGTTCACAACAGTCTTGCAGTAATCCAACACACAGTTCCCCTCCCCTCGCGGGAGGATGGAGGGGAGGGGTAACAATTAACTGGTTGATTTCCTCTTTATTTTGTCACCCCCTCCTTTACCCTGTTAAATTCCGCCTGGAGGCGGACCCTGCGAAGCAGGGATTTAACAGGGTGAATCCTCCCCTCTCCGAGGCGTAGGCTCTACCCTCCGGCCTGTAAGCCCTACGGGCTGGAAGCGGAGCCGGAGACCATCGAGGGGGAGGAGACCTTGAGGTGTTTGACCCCTAGTAGATGTTGGGGTGCGAAACTTGAAAGTCTTCTTTATAATGGCACAGCAGGTCCCGGCAGTAAAGAACAACAAGTTTCAAACCCTGGCCGCGGGAATCTGACACTGGGACACAATCGGCGTGTACAGCGACCGGGGGAGCAAAGTCAGTGGTCCGTTGTCAGTAGTCCGTTGTATCAATGTTTTCATGGAATTGGGCCCACACCGACTAACTCCCTATTTTTGCTCTCTGGTGTCCATCCGGGAGGTCCATTTCCCCTCCGGCGGGAAGGGTTTGTAATTAACGTCTCGGAATTTGTACAATTTGTTGTATTCATTAGCCTTTTGGCGAC
>JBKHJD010000029.1:0-13431 GCA_046538315.1 Syntrophobacteria bacterium | reverse complement strand
GGGCAAAGCCCCGACAGCCTCACGTTCCGCAGGGGGTTCACATGCCGGGATCTTTTCTGCTGGATCCTTCCGGTGACGCGGGCCAGGGTGGCAAGCAAGGCGAGAAATGGAGGCGTCGAATACGCCGGGAACGGCGGCGAAAAAAGCATGCAGGGAGTTTCTAGTTCCGGCCGCAAAAAAGTCGCTCGATCGATGGAGAGAAATTGTTCGAACCACTAAAAAAGGCGAGATCAGTATCCCGATCCCGCCCCAGAACTCCCACTGACCTGTCCGGCCCCACCCACAGGATCCGCTTTTGTTGCCGCTCGCCTGAAGAAGACAACCAACACGCAACACCTACGACCGATACCTGCCCGGTCGCGGCCAGCAGGCCTGTAGGAATTGTTTTTATTATAAGCACGGAAGATCAACTGCGTCAAGTTCTTTTGCCAGCCGGCTTGTTGTCGAGGATATGGATTCGAAACCCATCTCTTGTAATGCTGCAGCCCGGGGTTTAGAATAGGACGTGAATCCTGCAAGCAATGAGGGCTCAAACAGGAGATACCCCATGTGCAGCAATCACCTTCGCACTTGTAGTTGCGGCCGGAGCCACGCAAATGTGATGTTTAAAAACCACATCCTGCCGCCCCAGGTGATCAATAACCTCCACTGTCCGGAGTGTTCAGGTGACGTAGAGTTTGATGTTGAGTGCATGATTGCAGATAACGATTGGATCCTGCACTTCGATATGGACCTGGCCAGGGGTTTCCTGGAACGGGCCCGCATCGGCACGGACCGGCTCAGTCCTGCATTTCTGTTCGATGAAGGCTACGCCACGTGGAACGGTTTCACACCCACTGAACTGAAGCAGAAACTGGCCGAGCGACAGGAAATCATTGCACTGGCGCCTCAGAACATGCTCCATTACCTGGAGGAAATGAAGCGATGGGGCTGCGAGCGCGCCCGGAGACTCCGCGAAGCCGGCTGGCGCAAGGCCCAAAACTGCTAGTTGCCGGCGTCCAGCACTGTATCCACAAAGCGTATCAAAAGTCGGCTCAAGACCACAGCGTCCCCCTCGGGTTCAAGATATCCGGCCTCCAGGCCCGGCCCTGACTGCCTCAGGGGCCGAGGCAGCTCCAATTGCATGCCTTGAGAAGGCGGCAGATTGACGATGTTGTCGGGGTCAACACCTCTGAGCCCAACGGGAATACGCTCCAGATCGGCTACCCACACATACTGTGGAAGAGCCTCGCGGGCAAGCTGGAGGAACCGTTGCCTCATCACTTGATTCAGACCTCCCACATAGGCACAGTCATGTTCCCGGCCGTGACCGTGGAGGGAGATGATCGCCTTGACATGATTGAGGAAACGCAGGAGCAGAGGCCGCGAGTTCAATTCCAGCCGGTGGCTTGGCCGGTGCAAGGCACGGTTGCCTACAGGACGGCGGCCGGAGTATACGTAGAGGCTGACGCTGCTCCGATGGGCAACGAAACGCGCGATTTCCTCGGTTCCCGGCTCGATCCTTCCCCAGTGCAACGCCATCAGGCCCAGGGAACCTGCAAGGTCAATACATTCGGTGCTGTCACAATGCTCATCCATCTTGTTCCACTTCTCGGGGCATTCTTTCCCGGGGGAAACGAGCTGGCCACACCTACTACTATACCAGAGAGCAACTACGCTGCAAAGCAAGGAGAATGCCGCTGGACAAACTTGATAAAATACATTACCTTTTGTATAAAAAAATTTATAATATCAAGGTTATAAGCATATAAATGGAGAGAAAATATTACCGGCCGCGTCCGCTGCGACGTAAACGCAAGAACGCACGGCCACGCAACCAGAAGAACCCGGCAACATCCCTCCGACTTCACCCTCGGGCATCCAGCAAGCTCAGACCCCTGCTCGAGCAGATAGGTGTTCCCGAGGCGGCACCCTTTGTGCCCGATCCCTTCCAGCAAGACGCTGTTCGGGCTGTGGAACAGAGTGACGTCCTCGTTACGGCTCCAACCGGCTCGGGCAAGACCTGGATTGCACTCAAGGCCATAGAGCGATTGTTCGCCAGAGAGGGACGGAGCTGGTACGCCTCCCCCCTGAAGGCTCTTTCCAATTCCATGTATGCGTACTTCTGCCGGCATTTCGGCGAGCAGAACGTCGGCATCCTCACCGGTGACCGCAAGCAAAATCCCCATGCGCCGATTATTGTCGGTACCACTGAGATTCTCCGCAACCAGCTCTACGATGCCATGTACCGGGGAGAAGACCTGCCCGTTGAGTTGGTGGTTCTGGACGAGACACATTATCTGGGAGATAAAGACCGGGGTGTGGTCTGGGAGGAGGTGATGATTTACCTGCCAGCACGGGTGCGCCTGCTGCTCCTCTCGGCCACTGTTTCCAACGCCGAGCAGATCGCCCAATGGCTGGAGTGGCTGCGGCAGATTCCCTGTAAGGTTGTGGCAGCCTATGAGCGGCCGGTTCCTCTCTATGCATTGTTCATGTTTCCCGACGGCGAACTCACTCCTCTCACTCAGCGTGGGGCAATGGCAGGAAGGGTGCGCCATTTTCTCGAACATAACCCTGATGCAGGGCTGGTGTCCAGGCGAGGCGTTGCCAATTTCTCCCAGATCATCGCAGTGCTCCGTCACCTGAATCTGCTCCCGGGCATCTTTTTCCTGAAATCCAGGGCCGATTGCAACCAGGCCCTGCAAACAGCGCTTCCACGCTTGAGCCCCGATGAAAGCGACGATGACCGCCGTCGCTTTCATCGCCGTCTCAGTGAACGGCTGAAGGCACATCCCTATCTCAAAAAACACCGGCAGCTTGCGGCCCTCCGGGACGGGCGGGTGGCTGCCCATCACGGCGGCCAGCTACCGCAGTGGAAGGTGCTTGTGGAAACCCTGATGAAAGAGGGGGAGCTCGACGCCATTTTCTCAACTTCCACGGTGGCTGCGGGGGTCAATTTTCCGGCGCGCACCGTGGTTCTATGCCAGAGTGATCGGTTCAACGGGCGCCAGTTTGTTCCCCTCAGCGCAACGGACATGTTGCAGATGACCGGCAGGGCCGGTCGTCGGGGTATGGATAAGGTAGGCTTTGTCCTGATACTCCCAGGGCCCTACCAGGATGTGGGGCTCATTTGCAACCTCTTGCACTCCCTGCCTGAATGTATCGACAGCCAGATCCATATCACCTTCTCCATGGTTCTCAACCTGCTGCTTTCTCATCGGCCCGAGGAGATACGGGAACTGCTCTCCTGCTCCTTTGCCACCTATCAGGAACTGGAAGAGCACCGGAGCCTGCTGGAAGAAGTACAGCAGGTCGAGAGAGAGCTTGCCACAGAACTGGGCGGGGCCGCTTGCGGCGATACAGATGCAGTGTTGCGCACCCTGTCGAGAAAGCGCGAGCTGGAGCGGCAGCTTCAACATGCCCGGCGAGAATTGCGCCGGGGCCGGCAGCGTTTGCTCAAAGAGGCGTATCTTTCCCCGGGCAGATTGTTTCGCAGCAAAAAAGGAGAGTTCTTTGTTACATTGCGCCAGGAAAGGCGGAACGATACAACCGGGGTGCTTGCCGTCCGGGTCAAACCCCGGTCCCGGGTTCGCCGGGGGCGGCTGCACAGCCGGTGGGTCCGCCTGGAAAATGTTGCCTCTGTTTTGGATTGCTGTTTCGATCTGGATGGCATGGATAGAGCAAACAGCTGGCTCCAGACGGTGACCGGCACGCCGCTCGAGGCCCATCCGCCGTTGGAGTTCAACAAATCGCTGCCGTTTCCAGAGCAGGAGGCCTGGGAGAAACTGAAGGCAGGCGTTGAAGATCTCCAGGCTCAAATTGCCGCCCTGCCCTGCGGCGGTTGCCCCCATCTGGGAAAATGTGAGCCGAAAAAAGGAAGCAAACCCTTCAGGGAAAAGATCGACAGGGCCCTGCGGCTTTACCATCAGCTGGATGCGCTCACCAACCGGCTCTGGCACGAGTTCAGTCGTTACTTTCGCTTTCTGCAACAAGAGGACTATGCGGACAGGGCCGGCAGACTCAGTAGCGATGGAGTATGGGCCTCGCAGCTCCGGCTTGACCAGCCGTTAATGATCGCCGAGGGAATCCGTCGCAACGTGTTGCCCAGAGAGGAACCTGCAATGCTGGCAGGCCTCATCGCAACCTTCATGGGTGACCGGGACTACGCTGCCGGCGCCCCCCTGAAACAACTCGCTCCCCAGCATGCAGAATTGGGCCGGGCTTTCGCCAAAATGACCTCGGCGTTGCGTCCCCTGCGCCTGCGACTGCGTGAGGCGGGTTTTGCCGTTCATCCGCTCTCCTTCTGGCCTGTCGTTGCCATCTATACCTGGGCTTCAGGAGGCCCGTGGGAGGAAGTGCTGCGGATCTCCGGGCTGGATGAAGGCGATCTTGCCATGCTCGTCTATCGCACGGCGGACGGACTGCGGCAGCTGGAGGGACTCACCCAGTCCCACCCACTGCTGGCAGCTACCGCCACCCGGGCAACCCAGTACCTGCTGCGAGAGCCGGTGCTGGTTCCCACATGATGACCAGCTGATCTCTGAGCTGAGGCTATGAAAAAAGATCACTACAACGGACCACTGACGACGGACCACTGACAATCAGTAGTGTCCGTTGCTTGTTGTCCGTTGTCCGTTGCCAGGGGCGGAAAAAACAGCTAGTTGAGGTACATAACCCCCAAAAGCTCCAGCCTGCTCTCTGAGCTAATGCTATGAAAAAAGATTCATACAACGGACTACTGACGACGGACCACTGACAACCAGTAGTGTCCGTTGCTTGTTGTCCGTTGCCAAAAGCTGAAAAAAACGGTTAGTTGACTTACATCAGAAAAGCTCGAGCCAGATGCTTCCTGAGTACGAAAAAAGATCACTACAACGGACAACTGACAACGGACACTACTGATTGGGAATCCTGCCGTTTGTGTGGAGCCTCACGATGGCTTGTATCTCCTTGCGCGGGAATCTTCGAGCGTCTTTCATTGTTTGGGCGCTCCCCGTTCATTGGGAGTTTTTTTCTTGACAATCACTTTTTCCACATCAAGGGTGATAGGCGTTTGCAGGTACTGGGTAAGTGCTCTCACCACGAGTCCACGAAGGGGGATCCCCTCAAGAGCCGCACGGGATTTTGCCTGCCGATGCAGCTCTTCCGGAAAATCCTTGAGGTTCAGGGTTCCCATACTCTCAGCCCTCCTTTCCTGTCTTCTAGTGTTAGATTATACTAGTAGCAAGGGTAAGAAAAGAAAGCAAGGAAAACTTTTCCTCTTTTCAAAGTGGCGACCGGTAAATGGCATGCTTGTTGCGAAGGATAGACCTGCCTACCAGATTCCGGAGGAAAGCAGAAATGATGCCTGTTCTCATGGGTATGCTCGTTACAGGGGCAGCAGCTTTTCCGGGAGCGGCTGCTCGCCGGCGGTCGCTTGACAATGGCCACCACGCTCAGGTGGGGGCTGCGGAAGGACTCCCGCGTTTGCCTTTGCAGCCAGGCCGGCGTTCTTTTCAAAGGAGTGAGAAGGTCAGCCAATCTGCCCGGGCGACCCCAGAGAATCAGCACGCCTTTTTCTCTGGCGCGGCGCGGTCCCGGCTTGCTCGAATCTTCAGGCGAACATCCGCAACGCGCCTGGACTCCCATGCCCCCTTGAGCCTGGAGGAAATCCATCACCGCCTGAGAACTATCAACTCCCAGCTCTGGCGGCAGTTGCGCACAGGCGTTCTGTCCGGCTGCTATGTGGGTCTTTCCAGCGTCCGGCTGAACGGGGCTGCAGAGGGCCTGGATTGGCGGGAGGTAAATCGCAGAACTGTCTCTGCCCTCCATCGTCTGGAAACCGCCACCACCGATGCCGAGCGCCGCGCGAGCGTCGAGGAGGCAGTGAAAGGTATCGGCCAGAAGTTGCTGCTGGTCCAGAAAGCCGCGTTGCGCAAAGCAGATTCATTGAACAGGGAAGAACAGCGAGAAATACAGAAGAATGAATCCGAACTCCGGCACCTCTCCTACCTGCTCTGTCTGCCTTCCATCCAGGATCAAGAAAAGATCTGAACCTGGACGACCCTGAGCCCTTCCTGTTGCCGGCTTGTGGTAAATCCCGCACAGGAAAACTTCCTGCAGTCCCGCCTTTAGCATCGATTTTCTTGACCTTAAATTTGACCCGACAAAGATTGTTGATCTTTTCAGAGGCGATTAGCCTGGTTTTCAGGACCGGTTTTACCCTATGGTTTCAAACTGCTGTCTATAGGGTTCTCTCCGGTAACTTCAACAGGGCTCGCTGGTTCAGTTCACTAAAATGTACAGATACCCCCAGGGCCCTTTCTCTTTTGGCCACTACGGGTATACTCAGGGTGAAAGAGGCGTGCACCTCCGGGAAGCCCTCGGTTTTTCCCGGAGCACGAGAAGCTGGGGGAATGATCCACCGGAAAGGAAAAGCTATGTCCGAGAGAGTTGCCCACTTCCTCATCGTCGGCGGGGGCATAATTGGCCTCACTATCGCCAGAGAACTGGTGCACAGGGGCTGCGCAGACATCCTGATCATCGACAAGGAGAACGACCTGGCGGAACATGCCTCTGGGCGAAACAGCGGGGTGCTGCATGCAGGCATCTACTACGCGCCGGACAGTCTCAAGGCGCGCACATGTCTCAAAGGCAATTTCCTCATGCGGGCGTACTGCAGGGAAAAGGGACTTCCACTGCTGGAAACGGGTAAAGTAATTGTGGCGAGAAGCGAGGACGAGGTCCCCGTCCTCGGGGAACTATGCAGCCGGGCAAGGGCCAACGGCGCCAAAGTGGAGATAATCGATGAGCAACAACTTAGAGAAATCGAACCTAACGCCAGAACCTGCCAGAGAGCACTCTTTTCTCACTACACCGCCGTGGTTGATCCCAGAAAGGTCGTCTCGAGCCTGAAAGACGATCTTGAGGCGACCGGAAAGGTGAAGTTTCTCTTGAACTGTGCTTTTCGAGGAGTCAGGAAGAACTCAATTGCCGTTACAGATCGCGGCGGAATAAGGTTTCAGTACTTTATCAATGCGGCCGGAGCACACTGTGACCGCGTGGCGCGGGCCCTGGACGTGGATACGGCCTTCCGTCTGCTGCCCTTCAAGGGCGTTTACAGAAAGTTGAAAGAGCACAAATCCCATATGGTTCGCGGAAGCATCTACCCGGTCCCGGATATCCGCAACCCCTTTCTCGGAGTCCATTTTACCCGAAACGCGAGCGGCGAGGTCCATCTCGGTCCCACGGCTATCCCCGCCTTTGGTCGCGAAAACTACGGCATTTTTCAAGGAATCGAGGCGGAATGCCTGGCGATGATTTACCACGAGGCGGTTCTCTTTTTCACCAACGCCCGTTTCAGGGAGGTGGCCCTTACAGAACCCAGGAAATACCTGGCGCCGTTTTTCTTTCGCGATGCTGCAAGGCTCGTGAAGAAACTGGAGCCGGCCGACATTGAACCCTGCGAGGAGGTGGGCATCCGGGCGCAGCTGGTTGATTGGAAGAAAAAGGAACTGGTTATGGATTTCATTGTAATCAAAGACGGCGACAGCGTCCACGTGCTCAATCCCATCTCCCCCGGGTTCACCAGCTCCATGGCCCTCGCGCAGAAGGTGGTGAGGGACTTGGTGCCAGGGTAGATCGCAAGGTCAGCTCTGAGGCAATCTGGCTGATTTTTACCCCCACTTGACACTGTGGGGGTGAATAGCTGCGCTGGATGCACGGGAGGCTGTCACGACTGACAACCAGTAGTGTCAGTTGCTTGTTGTCCGTTGTCCGTTGCCAAGGGCAAAAAAAACAGCTAGTTGAGGTACATAACCGCAAAAAAGCTCCAGCCTGCTCTCTGAGCTAATGCCATGAAAAAAGATTCATACAACGGACGACTGACGACGGACCACTGACTCTAAGTCAGGGCAATCTGGGCAGCAGGAAAACTATGGGCACCGCCCCCAAGCCGATGAGAGCGCTCACAGTGAAGGCCATCTTGAGTCCGATGATATCTGCCAGCCAGCCTACCAGGAGCGTGACGAAACCCATGCTCAGAAAATTGAAACCCATATAGAGGCCGTTGGCTGCCCCCCTATGGGTGGGACAGTGGTCCTGCACCAGGGCGAGAACCACCGGGGAAGCGGCAAAGAGGGTGCCCCCCAGGATCAGGAGGCAGGGAAAAAGAATCCATCCGGAGGCGTGGACAAAGCCCAGCATGGAAATGGAGGACACCGACACGGCTACAGCAAGCACCGCGTGCCGTCCGACGCGGTCACTCAGGGTGCCGCCAGAAAGGGTTCCTACTGTTCCGGACAACTCCAGTACCGCCAGGCTTGCGCCGCCTAACCACAAGCTTTTCCCCGAGGTGACCATGAAGGTGGGGAGGAAGGCAACCAGGCTCGCGGCCATGAAGGCACGGCAGACCATGACACCACTCACCGGGATCATGATACGGCTCAGCGCGCCCCATATCTCGCCCAGGGTAGCATCAGATCGCCGACCGGGCCGGAAACTGGCCCCTTGCAGGTGCACGTAGAGCAAGGCTGAAGCCAGCAGAAAAAAGGGGGCAAGAAAACTTGAGAACACATCATGGACAAAGTGACCTCCGGAGACGATCAGCACCTTCCTGGCACGGAATGCTGGTTCCGTGGGAGCGGAGTTGTTTTCTCTGTGAGAAGTCACGTTACAGGGATTTCCGGCCTTTTGCTACTTTTCTGTGGTTCCCGCCCGGACCAATCCACCCTGGAGATCTCGAAGCGCACTGTACCGCCGCCGGTGATCTCGCAAGGATCGAGACATTGCACATAGGCCTCTTCAGAGCCGTCTCTGGAAAGACCCAGGTCCCCGGCCTTTACCCCTTTGGCGAGAGCTACATAATAGGGGAAAATTGAAGCCAGAGAATGCATACAAACTGCGTCGGTCTCGCCAGGCTCCAGAATGTATCCCTCTCTCAGAGTTATTCTATTGCCGAGTTTATACACCGGGCACCGTCCTTTGATATCAACCACCCTGATGATTAACTTCATACCTTCAACCTCGCCTGGATGATGGGTACCTTCAAAGAAACGTAAATCAAATACCATCTCTACCACAGATGCGTTTCAAAATACACGAATGGATCGTGCCGAAGCAGGCCGGTTCATTCCCTTTGCCCGGTCCGCCTTGACAGCCCGCAGCAGTCTGTGCCAGAGTAAGCCCAAGTATTGGCGGGCTGCGGGCTCGCGTGGAGCTTCCGGGTGATCCATGAAGGACGATCACAAGACGAAACAACAACTCCTGGGTGAGGTGGCAGAACTCCGCCAGAGGTTTGCCGAACTGAAGGCGAGCGGACCCGGGGCCACATCGGCCGCCGAGGCATTTCCCCGCACCTACCGTGCCCTGAAAGTGCTCAGCCGGTGCAGCCGTGCAGTGGTGCATGTGCAGGAGGAAGCCTCGCTCCTGGATGAAATATGCCACACCCTCGTTGAAGTCGGGGGATATCGTCTTGCGTGGATCGGCTTCGCTGGGCAGGACGAAGAAAAGCGTGTCATTCCAGTTGCCCAGGCGGGCTGCGAGGAAGGGTATCTCGACACGGTGGCTATCACCTGGGCTGAGACATCCAGAGGTCGAGGTCCCACGGGCACTGCCATTCGAGAGCGTCGCCATATGGTAGTGCGAAATATTACCACAGATCCAAACTACAGGCCCTGGCGATCCGAGGCCCTTAAACGCGGGTACGCTTCCAGTATTGCCCTGCCGCTGCTCGACGCCCAGCAGTGTTTGGGGGTGCTGAATGTCTATGCTCCGGAGCCGGACGCGTTCGATGAAGAGGAAGTCAATCTGCTGACAGATCTGGCCGCCGATCTGGCCCACGGTATCAAGGCGCTGAGAATAAATGCTGACTGCGAGCGGGCTCAGGCGGCACTGCTCCAAAGTAAAGAGCAGTATCGTATGCTTGTCGAGACCATGAAGGACGGCCTGGGAATCCAGGACGAAAACGGTTTTCTGGTCTATGTCAACAGAAGGTTCCTCGATATGCTGGGGTGCACCTGGAGTGAAGCAATCGGCCGCCGGGTGATCGATTTTCTGGACGAGGCAAATAAAAAAATATACAAAGACCAGATGCTGAGAAGACAGAGGGGCGAACACCAACCGTATGAGATCGATTGGAAGAAAAAAAACGGCCAGAGGATATTTACCATCGTTTCACCTCAGCCCATCTTTGATGCTGACGGTAGGGTAACAGGCAGTTTCGCGGTTTTTACCGACATCACCGACCAGAAACAGACAGAGGAGGCCCTCCGGCGATCTGAGAGGGAACTTCGACATCTGTCTTCTCAGCTCCTGACAATCCAGGAAAAGGAGAGAGGACGGATCGCCAGGGAACTCCACGACAGTATCGGGCAATCCCTGAGCGCCATTAAATTCAAACTGGAAGACGTCCTGGGCCAGAACGACAGAGATGCCCTCCCGGCTGCTATGGAACCCTGTAGCAGCCTTATTCCCATGATTCAAAATACCATCGAGGAGCTTCGGAGAATCTCGATGGACCTCCACCCTTCAACCCTGGACGACCTGGGTATTCTGGCAACCATTGCCTGGTTTTGCCGCGAGTTTCAATCGATCTTCTCGGGAATCCGCATCGAAACAGATATCTGCGTAGAAGAAGATCATATACCCGAATCCCTCAAGATTGTGATGTACAGGATCATACAGGAGGCCCTGAACAATGTGTCCAGGCACAGCCAGGCAGACCTGGTGCGTCTCGGGCTGAGCCGATCAGACGGAATACTGGAGCTGAGTATCGAGGATAACGGTTGCGGGTTTGATCCGGAACAAAGCTCCCTCTCGGGGGAGAGCCTCAAGAAAGGCTTCGGCCTTGCCAGCATGAGAGAACGGACCGAGTTTTCGGGAGGTTCGTTTGCTGTCGAGTCCGTCAGGGACAAGGGGACGGTGGTCAGGGCCACCTGGAGTTGGCAGGAGCAGGGATCTATCTCGTAACCAGTCCTTTTTCCATGGCATAACCGGTCAGGGCCGAGGCACTGTGCAGGTCCAGCTTCCTCATGAGGTTGGAGCGGTGTTTTTCTATGGTCTTTACACTGATACAGAGGTGTTCGGCGATCTCTTTGTTCTTGTAGCCCTCGGCAATCAGCTTGAGGATTTCTCGCTCACGCTGGGTAAGAGTATCCCAGGAGGACCTGGTTTTTACCGTTTTCCTTCCCTCAATGTAGCCCTCTATAACCTTCTCTGAAACCCCCGGGCAGATGTAACGCTTCCCGGCCAGAACACTCTTGATGGCCGTGAGTAACTCGCCGGAAGTGGCATCCTTCAGGATATACCCGTCGATTCCGGCTTGAAGACCGGCGAAGATATACTCCTCTGCCTTGTGGACCGTCAGGGCGAGAACCTTTATCTGCGGGTGGCTCCTCTTGATCTCTTTTGCGGCCTCCATACCGTTCATCTTGGGCAGAGAAAGATCCATGATCACCAGATCGGGAAGGAGTTGCACGGTGGTTCGTATCGCCTCGAGGCCGTCTTCCGCTTCGCCCACCACCTCCAGGTTCGGTTTGGAAGAAAGAAGTGCCCGCAGTCCTTCTCGCAGGATCGTATGGTCTTCGGCAATGATAATCCGATGCTGTTGCTCCATAGGTCAAATCGCAAAATTGCAACTATATGCTAGAATACAACTACAGAAAAGAGCAGTAAAGCATTTTCATGCATGTGCGTCCGAATCTTCCCCACCCTTGAAAAATACAGCATTTCTCTGCAACGTATACAGTGAGTGCCCTATTTACCCAGCCTGAAAGTGCTGTAGAGTAAACTGACGCTCTTCTGTCTTTACCGGGTGCAGTGCCCTATGCCGAAGACCCTGCTCGTTGAAGACAACCTTGCTTTTCGTCAGGCACTCAGGGAGCTACTGGCCGAGAAGTTCCCCTCGATGGTCATCGAGGAGGCATCGGACGCCCATGAGGCCCTGGAAAAAGTCAGCGCCTTTCTGCCTGATCTTATCTTCATGGATATCAAGCTGCGCACGGAAAGCGGACTGGAGCTGACTCAGAGCATAAAAACGGAGCACGCCGATACCGTTGTAATCGTTCTGACAGGTTACGACTTGCCAGAATACAGAACAGCCGCCTTCCGATCGGGCGCCAACCACTTCCTGTCCAAAAACTCATCGAGCAGACAGCAGATTTTAGCTCTTGTCGAGTCGGTGGTCTCAGAAAAAGTTACCGGCTAGAGTAATCTGCTCATGCGCAAGCCGCACTGCACGGGGCCCAGCGGTACTGATCAGCGGGTGTACTGTCTGTAGAAAACCCTACCCGGTTCACTGGATCTGTAAATAGGGTGTTCCTCCCGCGCGAATACAAAGCATACTTTATTTACATCTTTTCCAACTCGACTAATTTTATAGTATCTGGCCGACTAGAACAAACGTCACCTGGCGGCAGTCGCCGTTAGCGATCGGGAGGAGGAGATACATGATGCTGCAAACGTTAATGAATTCAGGCGATGTGGCTTTCTGCGAACATTCCCAAGAAGAATTCGGGTTCTATTCTGAAAGCGACTTTCCCGGATGTAGCGCATATGACGAGGGAGAATTCTCCGATAATCTCCGGGGAACCGATTTCCAGGTGCACTCCGAGGAACAGGAACCGGGGGAACAAGACCTGCCTCAGGGGGATCTCATCAGTTTGTACCTCCAGGAGATCTCTCATTTTCCCCTGCTCTCCCCCAGCCGTGAAATGGAATTGGCCAGGATCGTTAGAAAGGGACAAGAGGAGCTGGTGAACCTCATCTGGGACGAGCGTGCTGCCGGATCCGAGTTCGACAGTGTTCGCCAGCAGCTGCGCATATGGAGAGATGAGTTACCGCGCTATCCAGGCTTGCGTGGCAAAATGGTACAGTGTTCTCTGGATGCGTTGGAAAGGGCTGCCTGCCATTGGGAGACCAGCGAGAAGCACAAGAATCTGTACGATGAGGCGCAGGAGATTTCAGCCCGCGTCGATGCAGCAAAGAACGAGATGGTCCAGTGCAACCTGCGGCTTGTCTTGAGTATTGCCAAGCGCTACCAGGGTCGCGGACTGAGCTTTCTGGACCTCATTCAGGAAGGCAATATAGGCCTGCTCAAGGCGGTGACCCGCTACGACTACGCCAGGGGCTACCGATTCAGCACCTATGCCACCTGGTGGGTGCGCCAGAGTATCATCCGCGCCATCTATGACGGCGCCCGCACCATCAGGATTCCCGTACACTTCATCGAGATGAAAAGCCACTACAGCAAGACGGTGCGTCAAATGGTGGAAGA
This sequence comes from Syntrophobacteria bacterium, assembly GCA_046538315.1. Lineage (GTDB taxonomy): Bacteria > Desulfobacterota > Syntrophobacteria > BM002 > BM002 > JBKHJD01. Next base: position 200 of record JBKHJD010000029.1, on the reverse strand, counting down.
ACTGGGCCGTGACCCTACCCCCTCGGAAATTGCCAATCGTAGCGGTCTGTCAATGGACAAGGTGATGGAAATCATGCGGCTCTGCAAACAGCCCCTTTCTCTGGAGGCTACGGTTGGGCACGACGAACAGCGCCTGAGTGACTTTCTGGCGGACGAAAACTCAGTCTCACCACCGGAGTACCTGAGGGAGCAGGAGGTTG
>JBKHJD010000028.1:0-13446 GCA_046538315.1 Syntrophobacteria bacterium | reverse complement strand
GCGCACACCGGAGGGCAGGAAAGTAAAGTCCCTGGCCTTTGTTCAGTGCGTGGGCTCGCGAAACCGTCGCTTCCAGCCCAACTGTTCGGGCTACTGCTGTACGGCCAGCATCAAGGAGGCCATGCTGGCGCTGGAACATGCACCCGAGGCTGAAGTGAGCATCTTCTACAACGACATCCGCACCGCCGGCAAAGGCTTTGAGGAGCTTTACCAGCGGGCCGCAAAGGCCGGAGTCCGATTCATCAAAGGGATACCGGCAGCCATTCATCCCGAGATGGAAAGCGGGCGTCCCTGTCTGGTTTATGACGATATGATCAACGGCGGCCAGAGGAAGCATGCTGTTGACCTGGTGGTTCTGGCTGTGGGCATGGAGCCGAAAGAAGACAGGCTGCCGTGGCAAGAGGGACTGAAGCCTGAGAGAGACAGCTACGGCTTCTACCAGGAATACCATCTGCTCCTGCACCCGCTGGAGGCCAGCGTGCCCGGGGTGTATCTACTTGGAACCTGCAGGGGACCGAAGGACATTGCCGAGAGCGTGGCCGATGCCAGCGGGGTGGCGGCCAAGATTGCTGCACAATTCGCCAGGGGGGCATAGGGCACAGTGCAGGCGCGGAACCAACGTGTGCAGCTGTGGTCAGTCGTGGGTTTTACAAGATGCTGGATGCTTGTTGCTAGTCTAGATGCTAGATGTCGTCAGATCCAGCATCCAGTAACCAGCAACCAGCATCCAACACAGCTTCGTAAGCAGGGAGAATCGTGAGCCAGAAAATTTATGAAAGCGTTGTCTGTCCGGGCTGCTCCTGCCTGTGCGATGACATTGATCTGGTCGTTGAAGACGATCGGGTGGTATCGCTTAGCAATATCTGCACCTGGGGAATCACCAAGTTTGTAATGGGCAAAAAGTTCCGCCACGACAAGGAGCGGTCTCGATTGCGGCGGCCGGTGCTGCAACGGAACGGCGGCCGCCAGGAGGTCTCTTATCGGGTTGCAACCCGGGAGGCTGCGGATGTGCTGGCGCGATCCAAACGCGTATTGATCTACGGGCTCACCCATTCCAGCTACGCAGCCCAGGAGCAAGGGGTGCGTCTGGCGCGTCGACTTCATGCACGGCTGGCACCAGCGGATGGTGCCTTGATCTACTACTTCAACCGGGCTTTCGAGCAGCATGGCAGGACGCTGGTTACCCTGGAACAGATCAGGGACCAGGCCGATGTGTTGATTTTCTGGGGTGCGAATCCCATCCATTCCTGTCCGCGGCTGGTAGCACGGTACTCGGTTTTTGCCCGTGGTCACTTCACTGAGCGCGGCTTTGAGGATCGACAGGCTTTCAGCGTGGATCTGGCACCCACCGAAATGGATACCCTGTCGCAGATGGTCATCCTACCGGAGGGACGGGATCTGGAGAGCCTCACAGCGCTGGAGCATGTACTCGCAGGAGAAAAACCGCCGGCCTACGGCGGGAAGCTCAAAGAAGTGCAGCGGCTGGTGCAGGCCCTGCAGGGTGGTTCATTCGGCGTTATCTTTTGCGGTCGCGGGATCTTGTATAGCGGTGAGCCCGAGCGCGTGCTGGCGGCGCTTTTTCAGCTGAGTCGCAGCCTGGCAGACCGGTTGCCGCTGGTGCTGATGCCCATGGCCACCGACTATAATGCCAACGGCCTGTACCAGGCTCTGCTCAGAGAGGGTGCTACGGCGGGGGAGCCGGAGTTGGTCACCAGCGACCTTCTCACCTGGGAGTTTACCGACGAGGACGCCATCCTGGCGGTTGGTGGTGATCTGCTGTGGTTTTTACGTGATGAGCAGCGGTCCATTCTCTCAGAGCGCAATATACCCATTGTGAGCGTTTCGGCCTTTGCCGACCGAACCACAGCTGCGGCGCGGATTGTTCTGCCTGCGGCAATCACCGGCGTAGAGGCGGAGGGAATTGCCTACCGGATGGATGGATTGCCCCTTGCCCTGCACAAGGTGCTCGAGACCACGTATCCAAGCGACCATGAGATTCTGGCAGGAATCGGAGCATACCTGTGAAGATCAAGATCGAGGCCGGAAATCTCTACGACCCCAAGAATCAGAAGTGGGGCGAGCCTGGCGATCTGTACCTTGAAGACGACCGGGTGGTGGAGTACTTCCCCAGGCCTGATCTGGTAATCGACGCTCACGGCAAAGCGGTAATGCCTGGAGCCATCGAGGTCCACTGTCACGTGGCGGCCTTCGGCATGAACTTCCTCCGTGTTCGGCGGCTGCATCCCACTCCCGAAGAGATCGGGCGTTTCTATGCCCAGATGGGTTTCACCCATGTCAATGAGGCGCTCATGACGGTGACCACTGCGGCCTTCGTCCACCACGAACTGCGCAATATTCCCATCGTGGATACCTCTGCCCTGCTGGTTTTGCCACTACGGGAGTTGGCCTCCCTTATTCGCGAGGAGCAAGCGAGTCAGGCTGCAGCGGCGGTACGCTACTTCGTCTGTGCCACCAAGGCCATGGGCATCAAACTCTTCGAACCCGAATTGCGCTACCCCCAGGAGATCTATGCACACCGCAACATCAGTGCCGAGGCGGTGGTGAACTTTTTCAGCCAGGTAGCCGAGGACTGCAACAGCCGATTGGTAGTGCACACTTCCCCGAAGCTGCTTTCAATAGATTTTGCCAGGCCGCAATCCCTCTGGTTTACCCACCTGGGTTCCGGTCTGGTGGGAGAATCCGAGACGGAGCAGGCAAGAAAACTGCTCGAGGCAGGAGCCGGCGGTGACATGGGGCTCTGCCACCCGGGCAGAAGAATACACCTTTCATTGGAGCCGGACGGCGCCGCAGAGGCAATCCTTCAGGTGGAGCTGGGGTTTTCCCGGCCTCTCGTTTTCTTTCACCTTGACCCTGTCCATGAAGATCTGAGCGCTCGAGCACTGCACCTGGCATTGGAGGCCGGAAAGAGCTCTCTGGCCTTCTCACTGGATTGTGCCACCCCGGCATGGCCTCTTGCATTCACTGCGCTCTTTTCCCAGCTTCTCCAGGGAGACCAGGAGCCGGGCTACTCCCTGGGGGAACTGGTGGCGGCTACCCGTCAGCTTCCGGCCGAGTTTCTCGGGCTCGTGGAAAAAGGTCACCTGGGCCCGGGGGCCCAGGCCGATGTCGCCATCTATGAAGTCAATGATGATATGGCCCCCAACGAAATGGCCGAACGTCTGCGCCGATGCCAGGTGCTGATCAAGAGTGGCGCCCTCGTCATAGCCGATTACAAGTGGACGGGAGAAGAACCGGCCAAGCAGACCTACTGGCGGGAACTCGAGGTCCCTGACCTGGAAATGGGGCGCAGGCTGCTTGACGAAAGCACCTTTCGGGCCGAGTCCCTGGAGATCGGAAAAACCCTGGCCGGAGATCTGAAGGCAGTGCGGGTGTAAGCTTTCTCCGCGGCGCGGGGGATCTTCGGTTCGGCCAAGAGATGACAGATGGCAAACATCAAAGAAAGCGTACTTGAGTTTCTGCCCCGCACCGATTGCCAGATGTGCGGTATGACGTGCAGCGAGTTTGCCGATTACCTAATTTCAGGGGACCTCACCCCGGAGGACTGTCCTGTGCTGCACGAGGATCAGTATGCCGGCCATATTGAGGCACTGAAGGAGGTTCTGGCTTCAGTGGCCGAACGGGCGGCCACCGGTCTGGTGATAGAGGAAGAGAAATGCAACGGCTGTGGTATTTGTGTAGCCGTCTGTGAATACAACGTGGCGAACAGTCAATCGGGGCGGCTGGGCCGCGGACCCAGGAAGGACGAGAAGGTAGCCATCCGTGTCGATAACGGCTGCATCAAACTGGTGGACGAGAGCCTCTGTACCCGACTGATTCAGGTTGCGGACAGGTGCACCAAGTGCGTGGATCACTGTCCCACCAGGGCGATTACTCTGGTCTAGGTCGGGTTTCCAGCGTTCAATTGTTGCCTCGAGGAAGAAAACGAAATTGCAATGGACGGCGGCTTGCGGACAAAAGGCAGCAACACACCCGACCATTGACGGCGGACGGAAGGTCTCCAGATGAGTGCAAAACAAGACAACACCGAGGCAGCGCAGGTGGAGGAGTCGAAGCCTGCCACCATCGACCTGCGCACAGTGGATCCTCGCTTCCCCATGGAAGTGGCGGCTGAGCCAGGAGCCGAGCAACTACAACGGTGTTTTGCCTGCGGGGTCTGTACCGGCAGTTGCCCGGTCAGTGAGATAGACCCACGTTTCAGTCCCAGCCGGATCATGCGCATGGTGCTTCTTGGCATGCGGGATGCCGTTCTGGGAGGAGACGAGATATGGTACTGTGCCCAGTGTTTCAGCTGTTCATTTCACTGCCCCCAAGAAGTCCACTTTGCCGATGTGATCAAGGCCCTGCGCCGACTGGCGGTGGCAGATGGATATGCAAGCGAGGCATTTGCCGCTTCCGTTGACGAGGTGGGAAGAATGACGCAGGTCCTTCGCCTGCGTCTTCTGGAGAGACTTGTTGCCGGCAAGCAACAGACCGAGCCTGTGGATCTGAAGGCCGCCTTGCAGGAGATCATCAAAGAAGAGGAAAAAGAGGCGTAAACTGGCCCACCGGCCTCGGAGCACGGTCGGTTGTTCGGAAAAAAGACCAGAAGGACGCAAGGCGCCTGGCTCTGGGTGCCATGCGGTCCATAAAGCAAGGTTCCATGTCCAAGAGGAAGCCATCGCACAAGGAAGCAGTCGGCGCTGTCCTGGTTGTGGGCGCCGGTATCGGGGGAATGCAGGCCGCTCTGGATCTTGCCGCCAGCGGCTTCAAGACCTACCTGGTGGAGAGTTACCCTGCAGCCGGCGGAAAGATGGCACAGCTTGACAAGACCTTTCCCACCAATGACTGCTCCATGTGCATCCTTTCTCCCAAGATGGGAGATCTCAGCAGACATCCCAATATCGAGATCCTCACCCAGACCCAGGTCGTGCAGGTAAGCGGCCAGCCGGGTAACTTCACGGTAATTCTGCGGCAAGAACCGCGATATGTTGACGTGGAAAAATGTACAGCCTGCGGCACGTGTGCAGATAAGTGTCCCAGGAAAGTCGCCGACCTGTTCAATCAAAATCTGTCCAGGCGAAAGGCTGCCTACATTCCCTATCCACAGGCCGTGCCTCTCAAATACGTGATCGATGAGGAACACTGCATCTACTTTAAAAAGGGCACCTGCCGTCGCTGTGAAAAATTCTGCCCATCGGAAGCCATTGATTTCACTCAACAACCACGTGTGCTGGAACTCAAGGTGGGAGCGCTCATCCTGGCGCCGGGTTTTCAACCGTTTGATCCCTCCGGTGCTCATGATGCTTACGGTTACGGCAAATGTCCCAATGTGATAACCACCCTGGAATTTGAACGTATTCTCTCGGCTACCGGGCCTTACCAGGGTGAGCTGCTCCGTCCCTCCGACAGACAGCCGCCTGAGCGCATCGCCTTTATCCAGTGTGTGGGGTCCCGGGATATGCTTTGCGGCCGGGGTTACTGCTCGGCAGTATGCTGCATGGCAGCCATCAAGGAGGCCGTTGTCGCCCATGAGCATCAGCCGCAAGGCCTGGAGACCACCATTTTCTTCATGGACATCAGGGCCTATGGAAAAGGATACGATGAGTACGCCGAGAAGGCCAGAGAGCGCTACGGCCTCACGTTTGTCCCGGCCAAGGTCGCAAGGGTTGAAGAGCTTCCTGATGCCTCGCTTCGGCTTCACTGCATGGACGAGCATGGTACATATCAGTACTACGAATTCGACCTGGTAGTGCTGTCCATCGGGATGGGTGTGCGGCCTGAGGCTCGAAGGCTGGGTGCCGGTCTGGGCCTGGAACACAACGCTTTCGGCTTTTGTCAAACCAGCCTTACCGCCCCTACGGCCACCAATCGGCAGGGGATATTTGTCTGCGGCGCATTTGCCGGCCCGCGCGATATCTCGGAGACGGTGACCTCAGCCGGCTCCGCAGCCTGCCGCGCCTCCCAGCTTCTGGCACCGAAGCGGCACACGCTCACCCGGGAAAAGACCTTCCCCCCTGAGCGGGACGTGGCCTCGGATAGCACCCGGGTCGGGGTTTTCGTCTGCCGCTGTGGCTTCAACATCGCCCAGACTGTAGACGTTCCGGAGGTGGTCAGCTACGCCCAGAACCTGCCGGGGGTGGTTCACGCGGAAGAAAATCTCTTCACCTGCTCCACCGAATCGTGCGGCAAGATCGTGGCCGCCATTCAAGAGCATAATCTGAACCGGGTGGTGGTGGCCTCATGCACTCCCCTCACCCACGGACCTCTGTTTCAAGAGACACTTCGCGAGGCGGGATTGAACGGTGCCTACCTGGAGATGGCGAACATTCGTGAACAGTGCGCCTGGGCCCATCAGGATCATCCAGCCGCAGCCACCCTCAAGGCCAAAGACCTGGTCCGCATGGCGGTGGGCAGGGTTTCTGCGGCCAGGCCCCTGTATCCTCAAAGCGTTGCCATCCAGCCGCAGGCCCTGGTCATCGGCGGAGGGCTTGCAGGTATGCGAGCCGCCCTGGCCGTGGCCGACCAGGGCTACCGGTGCTATGTCATCGAAAAGGAAAGGCGCCTGGGAGGCATGCTGCGGCAGCTTCATTTCACGCTGGAGGGAGAAGACCCGCAACGGATCCTGGCAAGGACCATGCGGGCAGTCCAGCGCCACCCATTGATCGAGACGTATACTCGCAGCAGGGTCCAGAGCGTGGACGGCCATGTCGGCAATTTCACCACAACCATCGTTCAGGAAGCACAAGGCGGTGAAAGGGTGGAGACTCTGCGCCACGGAGTGGTTCTGGTGGCTACGGGGGCCGAGGAGTACAAACCGCAGGGGGAGTACCTCTATGGTGAAGATGAACGGGTTCTTACTCAAAGCGAGTTGGAGTCACTCATCGCCCGCAACGACCCGAAACTGTATGAACGGCAAACAGTGGCAATGGTGCAGTGCGTCGGATCTCGCAATGAGGTGCGTCCTTACTGCAGCCGGTTGTGCTGTAACGAGGCAATCAAAAATGCGCTGCTGCTCAAAGAGAAAAACCCTGCCGTTGAGATCTACATACTTCACCGTGATATTCGGGCCTATGGTCTCAGGGAGGAGTACTATCAACGTGCCCGGGAACTTGGTATTGTCTTTATCCGATTCGAAAAGCAAAGGCCTCCTCTGGTGAGAACCGTCCAGGGGAGGTATGGCTCTCAGCTCATCCTCACCGTGCAAGACCCTCTCCTCGGTGCTGAGCTCAACTTGCGTCCTGAACTCCTGGTGCTAAGCCCTGCCATTGTGTCACGGCCCGGCACTGCGACCCTGGCCGACATCCTGAAGATTCCCCTGGACGGAAACGGGTTTTTTCTTGAGGCTCACATGAAGTTGCGGCCGGTGGATTTTGCCAGCGAGGGATTTTTTCTCTGTGGCATGGCGCACTATCCCAAAACGATCGACGAGAGCACTACCCAGGCTGAAGCAGCTGCTCTTCGGGCTGTCGCTCTTCTGGCGCAGGAGACGGTTGTGGCCGGGAGCCAGGTAGCCCGGGTGGACCAGAAACGCTGCCGAAGCTGCATGGTTTGCATTCGCACCTGTCCGTTCCAGGTCCCCCGCATGGATGTATCCGGCAAGTCTTTCATAGAAAGTGTTGCCTGCCACGGCTGCGGCATGTGCGTGGCAGAGTGTCCGGCTGGCGCCATTCGGATGGAGGGCTGTGCCGATTCTCAAGTACTGGGGGCCGTGGAAGCCCTTTTCGGGACGGAGACCAGGAAAAAAACCCCTGCCCGGTCTGTTGCTGCTGGCTCCTGAGGCCTGAGGAGCTAGTCCTCACCCTTGATTTTTTTCAATTCGAGGACAACCTCATTGGTTACCAGACGATTATCCAGGGGACGTCGGACGTACTCTTCGACGATTATTTTGTCTTCGAATATTTTTTTGACGATACCCTCATTCTGGCCAACGTAGCTCCCTTCTTCAATTACATACCCCTTACCGGTGCCATCTTCCACCAGGGCCTTGGTGCCCATTTTACCCCAGACAATCGCCTTGAGTCCTTTTTGGATTTCGCTCAACGACATTTTCTCGAGCGGCGTCAACGGCCCGACCCTTTCTCTGGGAGAGGGCGCTGAGGTTGCGGCCTTGCGGGCGGCAATGAAAGGCTTGAACGGATTGGGCTTGCCCTTGGGGTCGTATTTCCAGCCGGTTTCGGTGGTAACCACCTCTGGGGACGAGGTATCCGATCCAGCTTCTGGCGAAGGTTCTTTCGATGTTGGTTTCTCGGGAACTTTTTTCGCGGCGGCTACCTTGGTGGAAGCCCCGGCCTTGGGTAATCCAATGCGGTAGGACTGGGCGTTCACATACGTATATTCAAATTTCTTCGCACGTGCCTCATCCACGATTTCCGGCTCCACGTATTTGCCTTTGAGTTCCTGTAGATTTTTAGGCACCGAGCCTTTGTCTTTCTTGTAGGCATTGATACCTTTGGTCAGTTTTCTTGCCAGGGCCTGGTTGGGATCTACCTTGGCCACATCAACTGCTTTGCTTTGGGCAGGTCGTGTAACCTTGGTTTTCTGGCTGTACCACACATAAACGCCTATGAGTGCCAGCAGAATGACGATAAGGACAATCGATCTTTTATCTTTCATCCGTCACCCCTCGGTGTATAGCTTGCCAGGATTGGATTGATCCCTCTACCGTTGTTGAAAGCAGACCCTGTATACTATACATGCAAGAAATATGCAACGTAAAATGACTTCCGGACGCACTTAGAGGTTCAGCGTCAAGATTTCCTCTCCCTCGACCATGAGTTTCGCATACACCTGACACAGAGGATTCTACAAGTGACTGTTCCCAAAACCTTTATCCAAATCTCGAACTTGATCCGGTTTACCCGAGGGACTCGCGAAACGGAAAAGCTCAGATCGTCGTTCCATGCCCAAGTTCTTCGGGCTTGCAACGGATGAAGGTGAAATTTGCGAAAAACTTTTCTTCCTCGGCCGAGACGCTGGGGGGCTCCGGTGGGAAAAACGGTTACCTGCAAGCAGCCAAAAGCTTCACCCCGTTGTTGTAGAAGGTTGCCGTAAGGAGACGGGGCCCTTCCTTTGCTGCCACTTTGTTAATATGTTCGGCTCTGTCTGATTGAGGAATACTCCGTTAGTGCATCTCTGAATCGCAGAGTAAAAAAGTTTACATCAAGCCTCCGGCGCGAGCTCACGGCCAATTTCGGTAGCCCTTTATGCAACAACGGGGTTCACTCTCCTGGTCTATTGGCTTCCCGCCTATCGAATGCAGGCTGGCTCATTTGGCTCCTCTAGAGACCGGCATTGGTGCGATATTTAGGCCAATCGTAGGTGCCTACAGTGGCGAATGTTGGCACAATGGTATCGGATGGTATGGGCCCTCCGACCGACGGGTCAGTCTTATCAACGACTACGTTGCAAGTCTCGCCGCCTATCCAGAAATAGAAACCCAGTCTTCCTCGCTCATGAGCCATATAAAATTGATACATATCGTTAGCAGGCAGGGCAACGTTTGCAATGGTCAGTATCATACCCTGATTTAAAGTTATTTCAGGATACTGGCCCGGACTAGTCGCTCCGTTTACGATCTCCGCGTTGGTGGGAAGCCTGGTTTCGGCAGCCGTCAACAGGCTTCTCATCACAGAAAGAACCTGGGTGTCGCAGGTTTTTATCCGGTTTTCCGTGAATGCCTTGAAACCAATGGTCGCCAATACCGCGATTATGGCAATAACCATGAGCATTTCAACAAGGGTAAATCCGTACTGGCGCGAAATGACTGGAAGCGATTTTTTGTCTTGCATAGTTTGTTTCCTCCCCATATGCTGAAACCCTTCAAGCGCGGGCGCCCCTTTTCTCGTGGACTCCCCCCTGACACATGAACCTGGTCTCCCGGGAGAAGGGGAAAAATATTTTTTTCTGCGTTCATGCAACGAGAATGCCAAGCCTTCCCCCAATCGGATGGCGCCCGGCTTCGACCGCCCTGCTACGCGCATTGACACGGACTGTGTTTGATACGCAACATCGCTCAACCTGAAACCGGCCAAAATTCGAATCTATGAACTCTGACGTTATTTGTCGGATTCTATCCTGACCTGTCAAGACCAAAGTGAACATGCACAGGCTGAACGTCCACTATCCCAGGAAGAAGTTGAAGCTTGCAAATTGTGCTTTACAGGCAGATGGCGTGCATTCAATACCTGCTGGGTGGGAATACAATAGAAACAAAAACCGCTTCCCTCCAGGGAAAAGAGGCCCGGAGCTAGCGGGATTTGCTGGCGCCCTGCATCTTTTTGTATTTCTTAAATTCTGGACACTTACGGCATGAGAAACTTACCCAGTACTTTTTAACTGCCTCCTCCAGGCACTTCTGGTAATAGGGACAATCGAAATAACGATGGGCATTTACGTTACCGTATCTCAGCTCTTTTTGTAGCTCCTTCGCAGGTGTGGGCATTAATCTCTTGGCCTCCTCGTGCCCTGGCTCCGACCGGCCGTCAGGGCGAAAAGGTTACTACTCAAGTTTCGCACCCAAGAACTTGAGGTTGCCTTTGTCGCAGAAGGATTCAGATCATTTTGATGGCAGAAATTCATTTCGTGAGTTCACACCAGTCTTACAGCAATCCAACACACTCCCCCTCCCCTCGCGGGGGGATTAAGGGGAGGGGGAACAATTAACTGGTTCATTTCCTTTTTATTTTGTCACCCCCTCCTTAATCCTCCCCCGTCAAGGGGGAGGAGACTTTGAGGTGTTTGATTCCTACTAGATGTTGGGGTGCGAAACTTGAGGTTACTATGCTCACCACGGCGAATCTCGGGTGTGCTCAGTAGTAGTCGTTTAATAATTTTCCTCTTTTATAGCATTTTTGCCACATGCTGAAAAGTATTATCTTGATAGACAGCAGTGCCGTAAAAATGTTCCGCTTCGACCATGCCTCAGGACACGGGTTTCTCGTGCCCTGGGATTTCACGAAGGATCGGACTTGTTTTACGCGAGCTTTTGCGGTTAAATGGCCGAGGCAATCTCCGGGGGCGCCTTTCCCGAAGATGGCGTGGACGGATATAAGCAGGGCGGCTGCGGCGGAGGCGGCCGCAATCCCCAGCAGTTTCCTGCGAAATCAAAAAGAGGGTGCAGGGAATGAAGATAGCCTACCTCACCATGGAGATCGGTCTCAATGAGAACATCCCTACCTACAGCGGCGGTCTTGGGGTTCTGGCCGGTGATCACATCAAGTCTGCCGCGGACCTTGGCTTGCCGCTGGCGGCAGTGAGCCTCCTCTACAAGCGGGGTTACTTCGTGCAGAATATAAGTCCCCTGGGATGGCAGGAGGAGATATATCCGTACTTTGATCCTCGCGCCTTTATGGAGCCTCTCCCCTTGAAGGTTACTGTTCCTATAAACGGCCGCGCGGTGACAGTGGGAGTGTGGATATATACCCACCAGGGACTGAAGGGCAAGGTAGCGATCTATTTTCTGGATGCAGATCTGGAAGACAACAGCCCCGGGGACCGGCTCATTACTCAATACCTTTACGGTGGCGATTACCATACCCGAATCTGTCAGGAGGCCATTCTTGGCATCGGCGGGTACAAGGTTCTGAAGCGGTTGGGAGAGGACATCACCACCTACCACATGAATGAGGGACATTCTGCCTTTCTTACCCTGGCCTTGTATCATGACTGCAACGGAGAGATCGACCAGGTGCGCAAGAAATGCATCTTCACCACCCATACCCCGGTGCCCGCAGGCCATGATGTTTTTCCTTACGCCCTGGCGGAGGAGACTCTGGGATCGTTCTTGCCGCCGGATATTCGCCGCTATGCCGGGCAAGACAGCCTTAACATGACCCGGCTTGCCCTGAATCTGAGCCGCTCCTGCAACGGAGTCAGTGAGCTCCACGGCACGGTAACCCGCCAGATGTTTCCCGGCTATGAGATCGACTACATCACCAACGGCGTTCACCACCTGACCTGGACGGGTCCTGACTACGCCCGGCTCTATGACCAATTTTTGCCGCACTGGCGCGGGTATCCCGAAGTGCTTGAGGGCGCCGCACGGATTCCTGATGAACTCCTGGTGGAAGCTGAGGTGCTTGCCAAGCGCAGGCTCATTCGCTACGTAAACGCCACCACCAACGCCGGTTTTTCCGAAGAGTTCCTCACTGTGGGTTTCGCCCGGCGGGCGGCTGCCTACAAACGGGCGACCCTCTTCTTTACGGACATAGAGCGCCTGCTTAATCTCACGCGTAACCGCGTCCAGTTTATCTTTGCAGGCAAGGCTCACCCCCAGGACGAGGCCGGCAAGAGACTCATCCAGCACGTGATTCGCACGGGCCAGACCTACGAGGGGCGGTTGCGGCTCGTTTACCTGAAAAACTATAATATGTGGCAGGCGGCGCTGCTGACCCAGGGAGTGGATCTCTGGCTCAACAATCCCAGACGTCCCAGGGAGGCCTCCGGCACCAGCGGCATGAAAGTCGCCCTCAACGGCGGCCTCAATATGAGCGTGCTGGACGGCTGGTGGCGGGAGGCCTGTAGAAGCCGCATCAACGGCTGGGCCATAGGTGACGATGAGGACACCTCGGACGAGGAGACAGCAGCCGATTTCTATACGGTACTGGAGGAAGCGGTTACCACCTACTATGCCAGCCGTCGGCAATGGCTCAAGATGATGAAGGCATCGATCTGCGACTGCGGGCCAGTATTCAATAGCCAGCGAATGGTAAAGGAGTATCTGGAGAAGTATTATCGGTGACGAAGGAGGCGCAAGGCGTAAGCCAGAACAACCATACGAGCAAAATCCAAGCGGCGAAATGGAGAAGAACATAAGACCTGCGAACCGCATCGATCTGCACACCCATTCCACCTGTTCGGACGGAAGTTTTTCTCCGCGGCAATTGGTGAGACTCGCCAGAAAAAGGGGCCTGCGGGCCCTGGCCTTCACAGACCACGATACGGTGGCCGGGGTGGAGAAAGCTGCGGCTGCCGGAAAGGAGCTGGATGTGGAAGTAGTGCCGGGAGGGTTCGGATTTTCACGGGGACCTGAAAAATGCCCCGGATCTTGCCAGTGGCGAGCAAGGGCCCAACATAGGTTATGCCCTGCTACAGGCTGTGAAGGATAGGTTGCAAGAGAGGGAAGGCAAGGGGAGATCTCAGCTTTCCAATCCAAATGTGAAATGAATGTCCAGGTACGTAAAGGAGCGGTTTATGAGCAGGGGCACTGCGAAAATCGCATTCTGACAACTGAGCCTCCGCCCCTGGTGCCGCATATCTCATCGTGGGACAAATGCTGGCCTGGAGACTCAAGGAGGAGGTCATATCCGGATTGTAGCTTGTACCATCGGAACGGGAACCGGCATTCCGAATCCACTGCGCCGACCCCCGGCACTGCTTCTGCGTCTGCCCGGAAGCCTCATTCTCTTTGACTGCGGCGCCGGAACCCTGTGGAGCCTTGCGGACATC
>JBKHJD010000027.1:0-13491 GCA_046538315.1 Syntrophobacteria bacterium | reverse complement strand
ATCGTTAAAGGTTTCATAAAAAAAGCGTATCATAAAATCGCTTTATGCGCAATCAGGTTTTGCGCTCTGTATAGCATCGGTCGATTCCCAGGACAGAGTGGATGAGTCGCCGTAGAAGATACTCTCCGGGTCCGCCCTGATGGTCACACTCGGAGGCTGGTAGACTGTCACGGTAACCTCTCTGCTCGTGGTTCCTCCAGGGCCCAGTGCTGTAAGGGTGTAGGGGGTGGTTTCGGTGGGTGTAACTGCCCATGAACCGCTTGCATCGACGCTTCCTATCTCCGGTTCAATACTCACAGCGTCGGCGTACTCTGTGTTCCAGGTCAGGGTGCTCGTTTCATCGCGCTTGATTGATTGGGGGTTTGCAGAAAAACTGACCTCCGGAGGTGGAATTTCTGCTTTTCTCGTTACTTCGATCCGAAGGGAAGCCCCCCTGGCTCCCGTGAGAAAGACCAGTAAGAAATTACGAGGTCTCAGAAAAATCTTTTCTTCGAGCACCAGGTCGTTGCCCCGCAGAAACCGCCGAAGGGGAACCCTTTGGCCATTGACAAGTACGAGGCCCCGGCGAATTCTTCTCTGCGGTGTATTTTTGCTGATGACAATTGTGCCTCCGCCTTCTTCATTCGCCAGGAATCTTTCAAATGCTAGGTGAATACGAGATCTGCCGATTGTAAAATCTTCGGGTCCGAATACCCTTTGATTCGCACCGCAAACCGGTCCAGCAAGAGCAAATACAACCAAGAGGAAAACAACAGAATAGACTACCCTTGTCCGCATTGGTCAGCCTCCGTTTCCATCATCTCCCCGGTGACCCACAACCGGCGCCACCCACCAATGTAGCTAGTGTCCTCCGAACGGGCGCACCATAGCCCCGCGAACAGCTTCCAGGGGAACGGTTCCAGATTTTCCGAGGTGAATTGGTACGTCGGAGTGAGTGCGCCTGCACGCTTTGGCCGGCGAACCCGCCACCTTTCCAACCTGGTGCCCCTATGGAGACGGTTATTCTACCGGCACATTCCGCCTGATTCAGGCCGAAAACAGCACAGTGGTTCTTTGTTGTAGCTGTAGTTGCGGATAGTTCCTTTTAACTTGACGTCTCAGTTCTTGTTGTTTGTAACCGCGCGGCTGAAGTCGCTTTTCAATTGCTGAAAACGTACAACTACCAGGGATCGGCTGACATCACCTGGAAATGCCTCGGGCTCTCAAATCGCTCCGGTTTATGAACTGCTTACCGCTTCACGGCTTCGTTTGGCCTGAGTCTGATTTGGCACTCGCTACGATGGCGGGAATGCCCCTTGAGCTTGTATTGGCAGCTCGGATCAAGATGTGTGCGCCACCTTGTCATTGACGTCTGTAGACTAATAGAGGTATAAGTGCGCTGTCAAGCGAAAAACGAAGAACGTCTCCAACATGCGTCCACCGGAGGATAGCAAAGGACTGACCCCTTTCATCTCCGCTGTGAGAATAGCTTCCATGTTCGCTTTGACACAAAGGGGAGCGCTCACAGGTTGGCTCCCCGTGGCGTCCAGGTTCTCCCCCTTGTTCTCAGGCGGTTGCAGGGTTTTCCCACAGGATGGAGCCGGGCCTTCGATTTGAGGGAACGAATCTGGCGGGAAAGTGTCTCCATCAGGTAAACAAGCAGGGCAGCCTGCTCGACGAATCAATGATGGGTGCAGTCCTTGTACCGAGAAAAGCATTCGGGCTGGGGTTAACCTGGCTTCCCAGGGAAAAAGGCCAAAAGAGCCAGCCCTGGAGGGGCGTTTTGGAGCAAGGGCGAAGAAACGTGTTTTGCTCGCAGGCTGTTCTGTGCTCTCATGGAGAAAAACCGGAGAGCGGCACAGGGCTTCCATCGGATTCCGGAACGTTCTATGAAAGAGCCGGGAGAGTTTATCCGCGATACAAGGCGCAAGGCGAATTTGCATGGGGTTGGAGAGGGCATCCACATCTTTGGCAGGAGCGAAGATCCAGGCCGTATGCTTCGACTTCAGAGGCGTGATCCTTGATCACAGGACCGATAGAAAGCTTCTGCCTGGAATGGTAAGAATTTTAAAGAAATTGAGCACAAGAGGAGTAAGGCTTGCTGTTGTAAGTCGTTTTCCTGCTGAAATCGTGAAAGAACTCCTCGGATCGCTGGAGCAGTTTTTTGGCAGTAACATATTCAGCGGCGGTGGACAGGGGAAACTCGATTGCATCCGGCAGTTTGCCAGAAAATGCGGGATCGATGACCTGGCAAAGATTGCATTCGTCGATGATAAACCAGCTAACCTGCTCCCTGTTGCGCATGACTGTGAGGTTTATGTAATCGGCTTTCGAGGAAGCGGTAAATACCCGGAGGCTCGATTCATCTGCTACGACGAGGGAATCGGATACGCCGAAGATGTTGACCAGTTGGAAAATCTATTGCTCCAGCAAATCACATAATGGAGGGGCCCTGGTAGGTAAGGAAAACGCGATGGCGGGAGCCAGGTCATCTTTTTCAGTTCACCGATTGCAGGGAGGACCGAAGTCAACTGCAGCGGCGCAGTGCAGACCGCCAAGGGAAGGGCGACAGAGGGGGGAGTACACAACAGGCTGAGAATGCAAGTCCTGTGGCATCCCGCTCTGTGCGCGGGAGAAGGGTTCGCGTGCCGGTTCAGCTGGACGGCGCAGAGCTGCTGTTGACATTTTTCACATTTTCTATAAAATACAAAAGTGGATATCAAGGAG
Organism: Syntrophobacteria bacterium; assembly: GCA_046538315.1. Taxonomy (GTDB): domain Bacteria; phylum Desulfobacterota; class Syntrophobacteria; order BM002; family BM002; genus JBKHJD01. Next base: position 10,785 of record JBKHJD010000027.1, on the reverse strand, counting down.
GGGTCATCCGAGACCCGGCAAACGTGTGCGGCGTCATCAGCAAGGAAAATGATTGACTGTCAGATGAGATTCGTATCCAACTCTTCTCCAACGAGAAGTGGGTACTCGGACTTACCGCATCGAATGTGAGATCGAGTGCTCGCAGGCCTTCTCTAGAACCACATCCACTCTTTCCAAGACAAACTTCCCGCTTCCAGGTTCAGTAAGGTTTGCTTTCGCGGCGGCAATAAGGGGGCAGGTGGTTTGTAGACTCAAGAGTCGGAGCGGATCTCAGAGGCAGGACGCCCAGGGAAGACTCATACCTTCTCGGATGATAAAGAGGTAATGTGCCGCGAGGGGCGGCCGATAATTGAGAGAAGGTCGAGGTGATGAACAGAAAAGTGTCCACTGACGAGAGATGGGATAACAAGCTCGAGGTGACAGAGTGGCTCGATACGCAGGTTGTGGATGAAGAGCCTGCGGGTGAGGGAAAGGCGGTTTTCGAAGAGGAGAGGCTCTCCGGACAACAGGACTACGAGGGTGACTTCGTCAATCGCTACTTCAAGGAGATGGGGCGAATGTCGCTTCTGAGCCGGGCAGAAGAAGTCCAGGTCGCCAAGCGCATCGAAATGGGCAAAAAGGTAATCGTCGAGCTTGTGCTCCGTTATCCTGAAATCATCGAGCAGATGATGCACACCCGCAGGCGGCCTCGACGTAGAAGAGCGGGGAGAGAGGAGCTCAAGGAATATCACAGTGCAGTGGGAAACGTCCGGCTGCGCCGCGCTCGCAAGATGATCGATCGGGTTTCAGCGTTCGATCGGGAGCTCGAGCACTTCAGGAACCTTGGTTGCTGGAATTCCGAGCTGGAGAAAAAAGAAGAGGAGATGCTGGAGCAGGTCCAGGGCATCTTTCACGAGCTCAAGCTCAACAACGGCCAGTTGGATACACTGATTTTGAAGTTGCGAAGCTATGTGGAGCGAATCGAGCAGTCTGAGGCCACCATTGTGAATTGTGAAAAGGAGACGGGGCGCTCTCGGGAGGAAATCAAAGACCTGGTATTCAGGGCCAAAGACGACCCTCGTGAGGCAGAAAGGATGGCGCAGGCAAGTGGGATTCGCATCGAAGAGCTCCTGCCTATCGAGGAGAGGATCCAGTGGGCCCTAGAAGAGATCGAGAGGGTGGAGGCTGAAACCAGGACGAAAAGCTCTCAGCTCAGAGAGGATTTCAAAAAGGCCCTTGAAGCCCACGCAGAGATAAAGGCGGCCAAAAAGAAGTTCATGGAGGCGAATCTACGCCTGGTCATCAGCATCGCCAGGAAGTATACCAGCCGCGGAGTCCAGCTTCTTGACTTGATCCAGGAGGGGAATATGGGGCTCATGCGGGCGGTGGACAAGTTTGACTATCGCCGGGGATACAGGTTCAGTACTTACGCCACCTGGTGGATTCGCCAGGCGGTCACCCGTGCCATTCATGATCAGGCCAGGACAATTCGACAGCCCGTTCACATAATCGAGACGATCAACAAGGTGGTCAAGACTTCCCGAGAACTAGCTCAAAAGCTTGATCGGAACCCTACTCCTGAAGAAATCGCCCAGAAGATGGAACTGCCTTTGGAGAAAGTAAAAAAGGTGCTAGAGATCGCCCGAAGGAGGCACACCATCTCCCTGGAGAGCCCTGTCGGCGACGAGGAAGCCCACGTGGGAGACTTCATCGCGGATAAAGAGATCGATTCTCCGGAGGAAGCGGCAATCCGAAGTAATCTGGCCGAAAGAACAGAGAGAATTCTCGCCACCCTTACTCCTCGTGAGGAGAAGATCTTGCGCAGACGCTTCGGCATCGGAGAGGGGAAAGAACACACCCTTCAAGAGCTGGGCGAGGAATTTGGGGTAACGCGTGAGCGCGTTCGCCAGATCGAAGCCAAGGCTCTGGAAAAACTGCGGCGTTCATGCCGCAGCAAGAGCCTGGCCTAGCGCCTCCATTGCCAACCCTTACCTCCTGGTGCCGCCCTTCCATTTCCGGGGCTCGATGAATATCCCCCGAGCGGCAACACAGTTGCAGGTGCGGCAGGTACTGGAACCGGACGAGTGTAATCGGAAAAACGATTGCTCGACGGCGGCCGATATAGTACCATCTGCGCTGGCTGCCGTCTGGTACCGGGGAGTTTCCATGTCGATCGGTCGCGTGTTCCAATTTTCATCCAGTGCTTCGCTGGAAAAGCTCACGGGCCGCAAGGCTCAGAACCTGGAGGAACTCCTTGCGATTGTTGAGTCCTGCCCGGATTCATCCATTTTCTATCATACCTTTTCAGCATTTCGAAAAATGCGAGAAGTTCGTGCCCCCTATACGAATGATTTCGCCGTCTGGATCTCGGGTGATCTTAACGAAGAGGCTCTGGCGGAGAAGTTGATGACCATTGACCTCGCCGAATACAATACCATCAACAGTCTACGAGCACGGATCGTCGAGATTATCACGGCGTACAGGGGTGAAAATCCAGGAGCATTTCGGAAGATCGCCGATGAGCCGTTTTACCTGTATGATGTGGTATGGGTTGTGTACCTGACGGACAAGTTCGCCTACGATCTGTCCTCGTTTCGTCAGTTGCTGGACACCATCAGCATAGACTCCCTGTATTATCACTTTATCGAGAGCCGCCTTCATACCAAGCTGCAAACAGACGACTTTTCCACCTGGATCGAGCTGAGCCTGGGAATGCCCGAGTTGGCCGAAAAAATCAGAAGTATTGATATACACATATACAGTCTGGAGGACCTGGTACGGAAGATTGGACAACTGATTGACGAATACGTCGAAACTTACAAGAAGCTCGACACTGGATTGAAGTGAACGGGGATCAGCTCGGCGAGGTAGGTGTAATCCGGACAAGAGTATGCCGAGGTTGTCGGACTACAAAGCGGCGGTAGGCCGGGATGTTATCGAGGAGCTGTACATCCTGGCCGCTCACGTGGGCAGCAGATCCATCAAGATGGTCAACTCCACAGCGGTTGGCGGCGGTGTGGCCGAGATGCTCCATCGGGTGGTGCCGCTTCTCAACGAACTGGGGATAAGAACCGCCTGGGAGGTGATCAAAGGAGGGGCTGATTTTTTCGATATCACAAAAGCTTTTCACAACGCCCTGCAAGGAAAGAAAGAGCATTTCAGAGAAGAGGTATTCAAGACCTACCTGGCGTACAACGAAATGAACTGGAATGAGATGTCCTTCGACGAGGACCTCATCGTCATCCACGACCCTCAGCCTGCGGCGTTGATCAACTGGCGCAAACATCCAAAGAACAAGTGGGTCTGGCGCTGCCATATCGACATGTCCCAACCCAACCAGCAGGTCTGGGAATTCCTCAGACCATACATCGAACAGTACGATGCGGCCATCTTCTCCTCGCCGCTTTTTTCTCCGGAGCTGAATATTCCCCAGTACCTCTTCTACCCTGCCATTGATCCGCTGTCTGACAAGAACAAGGAGCTGGACAGCGCCTACATCGCGAGTGTGCTGGACAAGTATGGTATTCCGCGAGACAAGCCCATCGTCAGCCAGATTTCACGCTACGATCCATGGAAGGATCCGGTGGGCGTGATTCAGGCCTTCAAGATGGCGCATAAATACATAGACTGCCGTCTGCTCCTGGTGGGGGACAAGGCGGCCGACGATCCCGAAGCCGAAGAGATGCTCGCGAAGGTACGAGAAGCAGCAGCCAATGATCCCGACATTTGCATCATCTTTCTGACTCACTCCATTCCTTCGGAGATCAACGCCTTCCAGCGTGCAGCGGATGTCATCCTCCAGAAATCGCTGCGGGAAGGGTTCGCCCTGACGGTCTCCGAGGCACTCTGGAAGCGCCGGCCGGTGGTAGGCGGAGCCGTGGGTGGAATCCCTGCCCAGATTATCCAGGGCTATACGGGGATGCTGGTTCATTCGGTGGAGGGGGCAAGTCTCCAGCTCAGGACTTTACTCACCCAGCCGGAGCTGGCCGAAAGGCTCGCTGAAAACGGTCACCAGCGAGTCAAAAACGAGTTCCTCATCACCAAGCTGCTGAAGCGGTACCTGCTGCTCCTTCTGGCCCTGGATCATCCGGACGAAGCCACGGTTTTTCTCACCTAGCCTCCATCCAGATCCCTGTCAAGACATGCTGAATCCGAAAAACTCATCAGGCCCTTCCGTATATCTCGGTCATTTCGAGGAGCTTGCCGGCCACATCCTCCGTGAGCAGCTCGGAATCAAGGCGCCATTTCCAGTTGTTCCCCGTTTGTGCAGGCCGGTTCATGCGCGCTTCTTCACCCAGACCGAGGATATCCTGTATCGGGAGAATTACCAGGTTTGCCACCGACATCATGGCAAGACGGATGAGTTCCCGGTGGAATTCTTCGGGCGCCACTTCACGTCCCAGGTAGAGAGCAATTCTCTTTTTCTGCTCCGGGGTCGCCTCCTTTTCAAACCAGCCCCGGGCGGTATTGTTGTCGTGAGTGCCGGTATAGACCACACAGTTGTGTACATGATTGTGCGGCGCATACGGGTTTGTGGGGAGATCCTCGCCAAAGGCGAAGAGGAGTACTTTCATACCAGGAAACTCGAAGTGCGTCATGACCTCCCGCACATCCGGAGTGATGATGCCGAGGTCCTCGGCAATAAAGGGCAGGTAAGGAAATCTTCGAGCAAGGTGTTTCAGGAAATCAAAGACCGGAGCCTCCACCCATGTGCCGTTGATTGCCGTCTTTTCCGTGGCAGGCACCTGCCAGTATGCTACAAAGCCCCGAAAATGATCGATCCTCAGAAAGTCGAGCAATTCCAGGTTGCGTGCGATGCGTTTTATCCACCACTCGTAGCCGTTTTCCCTGAGCACGTCCCACCGGTAGAGAGGATTCCCCCAGAGCTGACCGGTTGCACTGAAGTAGTCGGGCGGGACACCGGCGACGGCTTCGGGCTTGTTTTCATGGTTTAACTTGAACAGTCCCGGATGGCTCCACAGGTCCGCACTGTCGTAAGTGACATAGATGGGCATGTCACCGATGAGATGAATGCCCCTGTCATTGCAATATGTCTTGAGGGCGATCCACTGCTTGAAAAAGATATACTGGAGAAACTTTTCCATGCCGATTCCGTCGGTGAGCTCCGCCCCGGCGCGCTCCAGGGCCTCAGGATGCCGATCTCGCAGCTCCCGAGGCCACTCGCTCCATACGAGACCGCCGAAATGGGCCCTCAGTGCCCGGAAAAGAGCGAAGTCCTCGAGCCAGAACGAATTTCGGACACAGAATTCCTCGTAGTCGTAGTCATCGCGTCTTCTTTTAAACTGCTCATAGGCTCGCATCAACAGATTTTCTTTATAGACCCTGACCTCACGGTACTTCACACGATCCCTGGCAAACTCAGGGGGGGACTCGAGATCTGTCCCATCAAGCAGACCGTCCTGGAGCAAGAGCTCCGGGCTTATGAGCAACGGATTGCAGGCGTAGGCCGAGATGCTGTGGTAGGGGGAATTGCCGTGGCCCGGGTCCGTTGGATTCAAAGGGAGGATCTGCCAGAAACTCTGCCCGGTTGCCGACAGAAAATCCACGAACCGGTATGCGCTAGAGCCCATGTCCCCTATGCCGAAGGGGGAACCCAGAGAGGTCAGGTGAAGAAGTATACCGCTTCCTCTCCTTTTCATGTCCGCTCCTCGTTCAAGAGCAAGGCAACGGGAAACTGCGCAAGGACCGCGCCCACGGGCAGAGAATCTCCGCCCCGGATGAGTTCCCCGGTGAGAGCATTCTTCCAACTCCCGGCCGATCCCGGGGGCAACACGACCGCCGTATCCTGCCATACGTGACTGCCGAGGGGATATTCCCCCTCTGCCACTACAGGGACGAGCAATCGGGGCGCGATGCTCAGGGCCCGGCGGCTTCCGTCGACCCGCGCAAAGGCGATGATATGGTCCTTGAAGGTTCCCGAGACCTGCAAGGGTACGTACGTCCCTTTTCGGAACAACTCGGGATTTGCCTTTCTCGCCTCGAGGGCCCTGGAGATGAGGTACAGCTTGATGCTTCCATCCTCTTTGCTCTCCAGCAATTCTTTGATGAGGGAGGGCGTGTCTCTTCGGGCTCTCTCTTTCACATCGTGCAGGAGGGCCTTCCTTTTGGCAAAATCGACAGGGCGGCGGTTGTCGGGATCCACCAGGCTGAGATCCCACAGCTCCGTGCCCTGGTAAAAGTCGGGCACGCCGGGCGAGGTGATCTTGAGCAGTGTCTGGGAAAGAGAGTTGAAGATTCCGTAGCAGGCAACCTTTTTCTGAAACGGCAAAAATGCCTGCAGAAATGGATTTCCATCCTGGTCGGAGACAAGGGCCTCCACAAATGAAACGAAGCTTTCCTCGTAGTGAGAGTCCGGCTTCAGCCAGGCCGTGTGGACTTTCGCCTCCCTGACGGCCTTGATGATATATGCTTTCAGCCGCTCCAGGAGCTCAGGATACTCGCTCTCATAAAATGGAAATACCCCGACCAGTGTCTGGTAGAGAAAATACTCGTCGTTCCGGTCCGGGATCTTCTTGCCTTTTGAACTTTGTTTTTTCCCTCTGTTTATCCTGCTCCAGGTTTTGAGATTGCTTTCCCACTCTGTGGGCAATTCGGAGAGCACGTTGATCCTCGCCCGGATATCCTCCCCCCTCTTGGTATCGTGAGTCGAGGTGGCGTTGAGTGAACATGGCCAGCAGGTGAACCTTTGTTCCATGAAACGATGGAAACCGTCCAGGGAAACGCCGAACCGGTTGGGGCTTCCTCCCACTTCATTGAGGGAAACAAGTCGATTATAGACGTAGAGGAGGGTATCTTCAAATCCCTTGGCCATGAGTGGACCAGTAAGCTGCTGGAATCTCATGATAAAATCAAGACGCTGCTCTTTTTCCTCTTCCAGGAGGTGCTCTGCGTGTTCCAGGAGGAGAAACCTCTGGATGAAACCGAGTTCGTTGGACAGGCCCGGATTGCTTTGCGCGGCTCGGGCCACAGCCAGCCTGACATAGGCGTCATCCTCTCCCCGTGAGCAGTCCTGGCTGATATAGGTCCGATAGACGGGAAACTGTGCCATGATCTCCACAAGCGCCCTCTTTAAACCGGAGAGGGTGATATCGCCCCCGTACCGGTCGCGGCTGGAGATTGTCTTCAGGAGATGGGCCAGATTGTCCACGTCTCCCCCCATGTGTTTGCCAAGGATGAGTTTCTTTTTCTCGGTTACAAGCTCTTCATAATCGGTTTTGAGACCGGTGAAATTCGTGTAGATCCTGCTGAAGGCCTTTTCGTTCTGCATCTTGCAAAAAAGTCCGTTAACCCAGTTCATGAATTCATAACCGGTTGTGCCTTGCACCGGCCAGAAGTCCGGGAGTTTCTCTTCAAGGTCAAGGATCTTCTCAACAATGATGAAGGTATCTTCCACATTCTCGCGCAGTTTGCGCAGATAGCTTGTGGGGTCATAAAGTCCGTCGATGTGGTCGATTCGCAAGCCGGTGAAATGGTTTCTGGCAACTGCCTGGAAGATGAGAGAATGGGTCGAGGTAAACACCTCGTCCCTCTTGAGATCGAGAGATATGAGTTCGTTGATGTTGAAGAATCTTCTATAGTTTATCTCTTCCGTAGCAACTTTCGAGAAAGATAATCTGAATAATTGTTCCGAATGAAGGTCATCAAGGAGTTTGTATGTGCCGGGATCCTCGCTGGCACCGTTAAACAGTTTTATGTTCTCGTCCAGAAATTTTTTTATTTCACCGCCTTTACTGTAAAGAATCCACAGCATTCTTTTGATAAATTCTATCTGGTTTTTGCGTTCAGAGACGTTACCACTTGAAGGAAGCGTCTTCAGAACGTAGAGAATACCCAGCAAGGTGACGAAATCCGGATGATTTCTTCCGAGCTGCTTCTTGAGAGCACTCAGGCGATAGGTCAGCAAGCTGGTATAGGATTCGATTTTCAGCGGGAATACCCAACCATAGTACGTCAGGGCAAAGCCGCCGGAGTCATATTTCAGCTTGATTTCGCCGTCTTCCAGGGCTTCTCCGTAAAATTTCCCAAGAAACGGCGCCAGGAGTCTTCCCCTGATGCTTTCATAGGGATGATGCCAGTCTATGTCAAAAAAGTGAAAGTAGCGGGAATCCTGCCCGTTTTCCAGAATGTCCATGAGCATCCGATTGTGATGGTCAAAGGCCATATGGTTCGGAACAATATCCTGGAGCCAACCCAATCCCAGGGTCTGCGCCTCTCCGATGAGCGGCTGAAATTCCGACTCGCGGCCCAGCTCCCGGTTGAGCCGGTTTGGATCCACTATGTCGTAGCCGTGAAGGCTTCCCTTTCTTGCTTTGAAAATAGGAGAGGCGTAGAGATCTGAGATTCCAAGCTCGGCCAGGTATGGAATGATCCCCTTCGCTGCCTCAAAGGTAAACGAAGGATTGAACTGGATCCGGTAGGTGGCTGCAGGAATGCGCACCATGTCCTCCTCAGCCGGAATGCCGGCTCGAATGGGCGGATGGGTGATCAGGATAGCGCCGCCGGCGCCATCCGTTATGCTCGCCTCCCTCCGCTTGAGTCCGGAATGGCTTATCCGGATTGGGGCACAAAAAGTGAGACCTTTTTGCAGACGGCAGCGAAGTGCTCCATCCACTCCCGGGCTGTTCTGTCGCCTTTTTTGGCGCCGGCCTGGAAGTCCGGGTACACCGTTTGCAGCATCCCGTAGCAGATGTTCTGAGTCTTGCGCAGATTGACCTGAACGGGGAGGACCTCCAGGACGTCCAGAGCGGTTTCCAGGCCCCTGAGGCGAGAAAGCTCGCTGGGCTCGGTAGAGAGTTGTTCGGCTATCGCCTCGATTCGCCGTCTCGCCACGAACTCCACCGGGGCGGGATCGATGGAAACACCTTCCAGTGCTGCCTCTTCCAGCATGTTCTTGATGAGCTCCACGTCGAGCTCCGTTGCCGCAAAGGCCTGTCGAATACTGACATTGAGGGCAAATTCGGCGGCGGTGTAAAAGGCGCTGGGCGCGGGAATGCCGAGATCCTTGAGAAAGCGCATCAGGGGAGCGTGATACTCGTAGATCTGGCGGTACATGGCCTCGGCGTCTGCAAGTGCCTGTGCCAGAATCATGTCCAGGATCTTGCGCTGCTTGTCCCGGAAGAGAGATCTGAGCGAGTAGGTAGAGGGGCCGAAGTGCTTTTCCAGAAGCTGGAGGGTTGCCGGAAAATCTCCCGTGGCGAAAGTCTCCGAGATTTTCTCCACCGCATCCTGGTAGGGCCGCTCAGCCTGGCACTGGCCCAGGCAGCAGCTCAGGTTATGGTCTCCCCAGTGCAGCACTCCGAAACAGAACCGGGCGGACTCCCGGGTGATGTCCGAGGTTAGTCTTATGCGCCCGAGCGCAAGATTAGCCCTTCCGGCCTCCGCACTCCGATAGTCATCCCTGGTGGCAGTGTAGCAGAAGATTCTGGCCTCCTGATCATAGTCCTCGAAAAGGGAACTTACGGCATAGTGGGCTCCAACTCCGGAAAGGTCGCGTATGGCCGGTTTGACGAATTTCTCGTACAGCTTACCGCCGTCGCCGTGCTCGGGAATATTACTCCGGGCTCTTGCCAGCAGCTCGAGGAAGCGGGGCTCGATTGCGTCGCCGAACAGTTCCTGGCCAAGCTGGAGAGCGCGGGCAGCATAGTGAATGATCTGGACCGTCTCGATGCCCGAGAGCTCGTCGAAAAACCAGCCACAGCTTGTATACATGAGCATGGCATGCCGCTGGAGCTCCATGAGCTTGAGCACCGTGGTCTTCTCGGCTCTGTCCAGTTCCCGGGCGGCGTGGCGCGTGAAAAAGTCTTCCGTGTTCTCCTCAGAGCGGTCAAGAATGACCTGGATGTAGTCGTCGCGGGCCTTCCAGGGATTCTTGAGATACAAAGCTGCCCGGCGCCGGTACGCTGCAGCCAGGATGTCGCGGAGCCAGTCCAGGGCCTCGCGCAGCGGAGCCCGCCATGCCTGGTTCCAGTGCGGATGACCTCCCGTATTGCACCCGCAGTCGCTCCGCCACCGCTCCACTCCATGCATACAGCTCCAGGAACTGTTCTCGAAGATCTCCACTTCGTGGGTCGGGGGGTTGCTCTCGAGGTATTCCCCGTAGTTTGTAAGCCTGGCGAGGTTCCTGGACTCGATGTGATGGAGCGCGTAGGCGAGCGCCATGTCTCCATGGCGGTGGTGGTGACCGTAGGTTTCGCCGTCTGTGGCGATGTGGAGAAGCTGCGGCCAGGTCCGCTCCTCGGAGAATCCGTCAAGGAGGCGCTGGACAAATGCCTGCCCCGAGCTCAAGAGGCCCTCGAAGGCCACAGCGCGTGACACCGGATCGTCGTAAAAGAACAGGTTGATGTGTCGCCCCTTGGGCAAGCTGACCCTGTACGCCATGGTGGGATCAATTCTTCCCCCACTGACATCCTCCCACTCCGTGTCCTGTAGAGCCCGCACCCTTTTTGCCTGACCGGGGGCGAGGATGGTGAAGGTGATCCCCAATTCGGCCATAATCGCCAGGGACTCCAGGTCCACGGCCGCCTCCGGAAGCCACATCCCCTCGGGGGCTCGGCCGAAGCGGTGGTGGAAATCCCTGATACCCCAGAGTATCTGGGTGTACTTGTCGCGGCGGTTGGCCAGGGGAAGGATCATGTGATTGTAGGCCTGAGCCAGGGCCGAGCCGTGGCCGGAAAAGATCTGCCGGCTCGTCCGGTCGGCCTCCAGAACGGCCTGGTAGACATCCGGGGCGTGTGCCTCCATCCAGGCCAGCAGCGTCGGGCCGAAATTAAAGCTCATTTTGGCATA
>JBKHJD010000280.1:0-2915 GCA_046538315.1 Syntrophobacteria bacterium | reverse complement strand
ACATGTATAGCATGAATACCAGAATTGGTCAAGTTATTTTGGTACAGGCCCTAAGCACTACGCACTAGGCAGTGGGCAGTAGGCACTACACACCAGGAGTTCCCCCAAAACAAGTATAACGGTTTGCTAGCCTTTTCCTTGACCCTGATTGGATCGAGCCTGAAAAATGAAGACCCTCTTCCGTATACACAAACCGCCCCGTATGGCATATTATATACAGATAAGTGGTGGTTGTTTTCAGCCATCAGAAACGATCGGTGCCTGGGGCTTGGTGCCGAGTGAGCCGTAGGGGGTGCACCATGTACTTGCCAAAGCCGTACCAGGATTTTAAAGGAAAATATCCTGAAATTGGCAAACTGTACGAAGACCTGGGGGTCAAGTGCCAGTCAGCCGGACCTTTGGATGGAAAGACTCGCTACCTGGTCAACCTGGGGATTGCAGTGGGTGCGGGTTCATCAGGGGCGGTAAAGTCTCATGCCCGCAAAGCCATGGAGCACGGGGCTTCCGAAGAGGAAATTTACCACGCTCTGCTGCTTGCCCTTACCACTGTGGGGTTCCCGGCAATGATCGCCGCCATTGGCTGGGCGAAAGAGGTATTGGAGGCCGAGGGCACATAACACCATGCGAATGTTCAGCCCGGAAGAGATTAAGGTTGTCTCTCAGGCGGTGGAGATTGCCGAGGATGTGACCGCGAATCATTTCAAGATCTCCACCAGCCAGTGGAAGCACGTGCGCTACGATATCTGTACCCTGGCCCACCTCAGAACCTATGAAATTACAGAGGCCGCTTTTGCCCAGATCACCCGCTACAGCCGCAACCCTGGACATATGATACGCCGGGGCGGCCACTGGGATTACTTCAAGATCTGCTTGCAGGATCACAGTATAGCGGCAGCGGTGGAGCGGGATGAGGGCCTGCAACTGCTCCCCCTTTCAGTGTATGTGGTTGCCCACGAACTGGTGCACGTGGTTCGTTTTTGTACGTTCCTGCAGCGCTTTGATGCAGATCCCCTGGAACGGGAGCGGGAGGAGGCTCGGGTGCACAACATCACCCAGAAGGCGCTCAAGGGCCTCAGTCTTTCCCACCTGGACTACGTGTTGCAAGTCTATCAGGACCACCAGATTATTGAGACGTTCCGGGATAGTCCTTGACAAACGGAAAAGGATTATTATAGTAAAAAAAGCCTGTCGTATATTGGAGGTATGTTCTGATTTTTGGTGTGGGAGGTGGGTGGCGTGCCGATCTACGAATATGAATGTACCAGGTGTGGGAAAAGAACCGAAGCCTGGCAGAAATTCTCCGATCCTCCTGTCAGTATTTGTCCGCACTGCCGTGGTCCGCTGCACAAGTTGATGTCACTGAACGCTTTCCATCTGAAAGGAAGCGGCTGGTATGTGACTGACTATGCGGGCAAAAGCTCTGGAATTAAACCTGGAAAGAGCACCAAGCAGGAAAGCCCCAAGGAGGAAAAGGCCGATACGTCACAGAATGGCGACAGCGGAACCGGGAGCGACTGATAGACAAAAACGCGGGCAGCTCTGAGATCTCTGGCTGGAGAAGAGGAAATCGATTTTGAGCCCCGAAAAGGGGCTTTTTTTATGCCCTTCGCCAGAATACCCTGTGAGGTACTGCACCGGTGAACGGCGAGACGAACGGAGGCTGGCTCGCCACCCGGTGAGTCCAGAACAGCAAAAAAACCCGCAGTCAGTTTTTGGGGTCACGGTGGGTAGCTGTGCTGTTCCAGGCCGAAATGCTCCCAGCTTCGGGGTGTGAACAGGTGGCGCGGTATCTGGGAAATGAGGCGGCCGGGAAGATAGAGAGCACAGCCGACAACTAGACCCTGCACCGCAACTATGACGTAGCCCGGAGTGAAGCTCCATGAAGCCCTGATTTTCCCCCTTTCAATCAGCTTTCTCAACTGTATTGGTTCCAGGTGGACAATATTCTTGTCGGCGTATCTGCCAAAGGCCTGCAAGCCCACCGAGGTTGGCCCAGGGAAAATTCCGGCAAATGGCCAGGCTGCACACGGTTGTCGATACGAAAAACCATACTCAGAGGCTCTTGCCCCAGGGAGAAACCCCGGCGCTCAAGTCGCAAGCGGGTCTCTCCGACCGAAGCTTTCAGAGTATTGACTCTCAGGGCGATCGGCAGAGGCTCGCAGAGTTTTCTACAGAAGCCGGTAAAGTCCGGGATGATATCCCTGTATGCGGAAAAGCGCTCTTCCCAGTCTCTCGCATCATCCAGTGAGACTACACCAGGCCGGAAAGAAGGAGGAAGTACGGACATTCACGTTATTCAGGGGACCGAGGACACGGTAGTAGACTGGAAATACAGTATACCTTTAATAGAAAAAGCCTTCAGCCGGACAAAGGTCCACTTCATAGAAGACGGTTATCATCACCTGCTCAATGACCTGCCACGGGTTAGAGATGAAGTGTTTGCCTTAATTGACGTCATTCTTTATGAAGGGCCGTAAACCGGGGGCTAAAGACTTATACATCTCTTTATTTGGGCGTGGGTGGGCCCCCGCGCTCCATAGCCGCCGGGCCATTTTTAATGAAGATCCGAAGAGTCTGCTTGGTGAGGGATAACGGATTTATGTGCTCTGAAGAATTGTTGGGCAGTTCGCTGTTTACAGTTCAACCGTGACTGATAAACCCGTCGTCCAGATAGCGTCGGGATAGCGCACTCGCACTGTTGGCGCGAAGGGCGGTGTCACCACAGCTACTTCTTCGGAAAACCGACGGCCTCCGGCGGCTTCCGCCCGCACCGTCAACCGGGGACGCATTCTCCACGCCACTTCCAGCGACGCCCCGAGAAAATGTACCGGGTCCACCCGGGTAAAGTGCTCCTCTCCCGGGGCAAGGACGGTGCCATCTTCCAGACGTGCTTCGATCGCCCACAGCTCCAGGTC